>JBARXS010000137.1:0-6818 GCA_049647465.1 Erythrobacter sp. | reverse complement strand
AGCTCAAGCACCGCATCCCACAACTGGTTTTCCATCTTCTCGCTTTTGGGCGGGAAGAATTCAAAGCTCACATCAATGTCGCCGGGCAAACCGGAGAACAAGGGTGTGTCGAGCGCGGTGCGGTGTTCGCGCAATTCATCGAAAGTCGGGTTCATGACGTGGCCTTTTTGGCGGAAGACAGGGCCTCTTGAGCGGGTGGCGGGGTAGAGGATATCGCATTTGCTGCACTGTGTTTTCGAGATAACGCGGGCAAACGCTCACCGATCCAGATTTTCACGACAAGCTGTCCGCCATCCAGGGCAACAGGGGTCCCCGGCTTGAAACCGGATCGGCGCAGCAGGCTGCTCATCTGAGGGTCGGAAAATCCGAGACGGGCATGCTGGTGGCGGCTGCGCAATTCCTCGCGATCATGCGCGGCAAAATCGACAATCGCGATCCGGCCCTGCGGCCTTGTGACGCGCGCAGCCTCTGCCAGCACTATCGCAGGGTCCGCAGCGAAGTGCAGCACCTGATGCAGGACCACAGTATCAAAACTGGTTGCCTCAAACGGCAGATCGGTAAAATCGCCCTGAACCAGCTCAATCTGCGCGGTGGGCAGATGCTGAAGCTTGGCCCGCGCGACCCTCAGCATCTCAAGGTTCTTGTCCAGCGCGACAATGCGCGCGGCGCTATCCATGAACAGCTCGGCGATGCGTCCGGTGCCCGTGCCGATATCCAGCAGCGATCCAATCGCATGCCCGCCCAGGGCCACGATCAATTGTTCTTCGACCTGCGCGTCAGAGGTGTGCAGCGCCCTGAGATGGTCCCATTCGCCCGCATGGCGCGCAAAATACTGGTTGGCAGCGTCTTCGCGGGCCACGCGGATCGCGGCAAGCTTGCGGCGGTCATCCTCGCACGATTTGGCAAATCCGGGCTCTTCGGCCTCGGCAATCGCCAGCATCCGGTCAATCGCGGCGATCAGAGGTGCGGCATCGTCTGCCATGCCGGTCCCGCGCAAAAACACCCAACTGCCCTCGCGCCGCCGCTCTGCCAGTCCGGCATCACACAATATGCCAACATGGCGCGAGACGCGCGGCTGGCTCTGGCCCAGCACCTGCGCCAGCTCGCCCACCGCCAGCTCCATGGTCGCCAGCAAGCGCGCAATGCGCAGCCGCGTGGGATCAGCCAGCGCCTTGAACACAGCATCTATGGGAATGCCCGAAGTCATCTGATATCTCTGGATTGATGTGTCACAACGCCCGGCATGGTAGGCTTAGCATATAAAGATATTTTTATATGTGTAAATGCCCTAGGCGTCGTATCCGGATAGCGGGTCAATCCTATACCCTATGACTGGAATCATCGCGGCGTCACTTCGCGCGCACCGCCTACGATCGCATATACGTCAGCGCTGGCCGGCGTTGCGGCATCGGGATTGTAGCGCTGTTCTATCGCCTCGACTACGCGGCTGACAGCCGATTTGCGAACCACACAAACCACACAGCCGCCAAAGCCTGCACCCGTCATCCTGACCCCGCCCAGAGCCTGATCGCCGCGCCCCAAGGCGGCACCAATCGTCTCAACCAAGCGGTCTATTTCGGGAAGGGTCACCTCATAATCGTCACGCAAAGACACGTGGCTCGCGCGCATCTGTTTTGCGAGCGCGGCTGTATCGCCATGCGCCAAAGCAACCGCGGTTGGCTCAACCCGGGCAATTTCTGACACTACATGACGCGCGCGGGCAAACACTTCCGGCGGCAGTCCATCGCGCCCGGCCTGGAGCGCCTCTGGCGTAAGATCACGCAAAGCCTGTACGCCGTAATGGCGCGCCGCAAGCTCGCATTCGGCCCGCCTTTCATTGAACGCACTTTCCGCCAGTTCGCGGCGGATGCCAGAATCCACGATAACCAGCGCCAGATCCCTGGCGACCGGGATTGGCATATGCTGATGTGATCGGCAGTCCAGCAGCAGCGCCGCACCCTGTGTACTGGCCGCGCTCGCCATCTGGTCCATGATGCCGCAATTGGTGCCGAGGAATTCGTTCTCGGCCTCTTGCGCAATCAGCGAGAGGGCCTCGGCAGACAGCGGTATGCGGCTGAACTGTGCCAGCGCGAGCGCAATCCCGACAGCAAAGGACGCAGAAGAGGACAGGCCTGCGCCGATGGGCACATCGCCCGCCATGGACAGGCGCGCAGAGTGCAACCTGTGCCCGCGCTTGAGCATGAAATGCGCCACCCCGCGGACGAGGTTTTCCCAATTGTTGACACCTTTGACAATCGGCTCATCAAGGGAAAAACGGTCACGTGCGCTGCCCATGTCAATCGCCACCGCTTCAATCGCCAGCTGGCTTTCATCGCCCGGCCCGATGGCGACGATCGTGTCCCGATCAATGGCGCAGGGCAGGACGATACCGTCATTATAATCGACGTGTTCCCCGATCAGGTTGACGCGGCCGGGCGCTGCGAAGAAGCGGCGCGGCTCCGGCCCGTCAGAGCCAAAAGCAAGGCGATACCCCTGCCGCGCGCGGGCTATCAGGCGGTCACGGCGGTTCATGCACCACGCGCCTTTTTGGTGCGGTAATGCTCTATCGGGCTGACAGCGCGCAGCATTTCAGCCGCACGTTCGGGCGTAAGATCCCGTTGCGGTTCGGCCAGCATCTCATAACCCACCATGAATTTGCGCACGCTCGCTGATCGCAGAAGCGGCGGATAAAAGTGCGCATGCAACTGGAAATGCTCGGTATCGGGCGGACCAAAGGGCGCCTGATGCCACCCCATCGAATAGGGGAAACTGGTCGAAAACAGGTTGTCGAACCGTGTGGTGAGAGCCTGCAATATCGCGGCAAGCGCGGCCCGTGAGGCGTCGTCTGTCTGCGGCAATCGCGAAACGGGAAAGCGCGGCAGCAACAAGGTCTCAAACGGCCATGCCGCCCAGAACGGCACAATCGCGCCCCAGTGGTCGTTTACCTCAATCACGCGCACGCCTTCGCTGATCTCGCGCTCTGCCAGATCCATCAGCATCGCGCGGCTATGCGCTTGCATATACGCCGCTTGCGACCGGTCCGCGTCCAGCACCTCGTTGGGGATATGGCCCGTCGCCCAAATCTGGCCATGGGGGTGCGGATTGGAACAACCCATCATCGCACCCTTGTTCTCAAACAACTGCACATTGGCAAAGCGCCCGCCCAATTCCGATGTCTGGTCTGCCCATGTGTCGATCACCGCCCGAATTTGTGGGAGCGACAATTCGGGGAGGGTCTTTGAATGGTCAGGCGAAAAGCAGATGACCCTGCACAAACCATCCGTGTTTTCGGCCCGAAAGAGGCCATCGGATGGCTCGCATGCCTCAGTGTCCGGCTCCAGCGGCGTCAGAGCGGCAAAGTCGTTGTCGAACACATATACGCCATCATAGTCAGGGTTCACCGCGCCGCCCTTGCGCGTGTTTCGGGGGCACAGATAGCACTGCGGATCATAGGCAAGCGCAGGCGGTTCAGGCTCGCTTTCCTCCCCCTGCCATGGCCGGTCCAGCCGGTGCGGAGAAACCTGCACCCAGCGCCCGCTCAGCGGATTGAACCGGCGATGCGGTCTGCCGAAATCGACGTCGCTGCTGTGAGACACCGGCATCACGCAGGCCTTGGCTGAGCGAAAACAAACTGAGCGCGATTGCCCAACGCAAAGCGGTTGACTGCCAAGGCCGTCAGCACACTCGTCACCAAAGTCACGACCATAAAGTCAATTTCGTGCATCGGGATAATCCCTGTGGGCTGAAGCCGGAAGATGAACAGCCCATATAGCAACACCCCCCAGATCACGCCCGCAATCGCCGCCGCAGCCTCCACATTGCGGAACAGCAGCCCGGCAATAAAGGCCGAAAGGATCGGCATGGACAGCAGCCCGTTCAGCTTTTGCAGCAAGTTGATAATGCTGAAATCTTCCGGATCAGCCTGCCCTGCATCGATATAGACGCGCACCAGCATGATCGACGTCACCGTCAGCAGAATGCCGACCATAGCCGCCAGCTTCCAGTGGTCCTTCACCTCACCCACGAACTGCTCGTGAAAGTCTACCGAATACAGCGCGACCGAACTGTTAAGCACCGCGCTGAAAGTGGTGATGACGGCGGCGGCGACCATCGCGGCAAACGCGCCTGACAGCCATGGCGGCAGGACTGTCGCGATCAGCTTGCCATAGGCCGCATCGCCTACATCGCCGAACAATTGGTAGGCAACGATACCGGGGATCACGACAATCGGCGGCACGATGAGAATGCGGATCATCGCGGCGGCCATCACGCCCTTTTGCGCCTCTTTGACGGTGGGTGCAGCCATGGCCCGTTGCGTGATATTCTGGTTCGTCGACCAATAAAATATCTGGATGAAGATCATGCCGGTGAACAGCGTGTGAAACGGGATCGGGCTGCTGGGCCCGCCGATCATCGTCAGCCGCTCTGGCGGGACATCGGAGAGGTCGAAATCCACTGCGGCCAGCGCCAGAAACACGATCAGCAGTGCAAGCCCCAGAATGCCGACGCCGGAATAGGTGTCCATCACCGCGACCGCCCGCAATCCGCCCAAGATAGTATAGGCTGACGCAATCACCGCCAGAACCGCAGCATAGGTCAACACCGACAGGCCATCCCCGAACAGCGCCTGCATGAACGTCCCGCCGGAATAGAGGACGGCAGGCAGATAAATCAGGATGTTACCGAGCAGAAACAGCGCAGAAATCAGCGTGCGGATTGAACGGCCATTATACCGCTTTTCCAGCAATTCGGTGACGGTGGTGCAATTGTTGCGGTAGTAAATCGGCACAAACACAAAGGCGAGGATCAGCAGGCCTGCAAACCCCGCGATCTCCCACCAGGCGAGCAGGGCCATCTGGTTGCCGTTCATCCCGACCAGTTGATCAGTGGATAGATTGGTCAGCGTAATCGCGCCCGCGACAAACACCCAGTTCAGCCCGCCGCCAGCCAGAAACACGTCCTTCTTCGACCCGTCATGCTTGGCACGCCGGATCGTGAGCCATGTGGCAAGACCGACCAGCGCCGTCAGCCCGATAGCGACGGAAATCTGGACAGTCGTCGCTGTGGGAAGTTCAGTCGAAAGTTCGGTGAGCATTTAACGCTTTCTGGCTGTCTGGGGGTCAGTTAGAGACGATTGCCTAACCGCCCGCAAGAGCGCATGGAGCCCCATCAACGGGGGTGAATTGGGAAGGAGACCGCTTTGGCAGCAGCGCCGGAACTTGTGCGACTGGACGGGGCGGACCTAACGCTTGTTTTCGCACTGGAAAAAGGCGGGTCAGCCGACCTTGCCTATCTCGGCCAGCGACTGCCCGACGGCGAAAATCTGGACGCAATAGTGGCCTCGCAGACACGCGGGCGACACGAAAGCCAGCCTGATACCCCGCCAGTCCCGGGCCTGTTGCCCGAGCGCAAGGGCGGCTGGAGCGGGACGCCGGCTGTCGAAGTGCTCACCGCTGGTCGCCATTGTGAAACAGATTTCCGGCTGAGCGGCTGGACGACAACCAATCAGATTCTTGAGATTGAATATCAAGATGGCCTATCGCGGCTTACGATCAAACATGTCTGGCAGGTTGCAAGAGGCGATGTCATTCGCATTCACACGGCAGTGCTGAATGGAAGTGATCGTGCGTATCAGCTGGCCCGCCTGAGTTCGGCATCCTTTCCGCTGCCACGTCGCTTCAGCGATATCAGCACTTTCTCGGGGCGGTGGACTCGTGAAATGCAAGAAGCATCGCGCGCCATCCTGCCAGACGGATTTGTCCGCGAAACTGCGACTGGCAAACCCGGTTTCGGAGGCAACTTCAGCATACTACACGATAGAGCCACCGGAGAAGTGCTTGCGGTCCAGCTTGCGTGGAGCGGCGACTGTTTCACCCGGATCGAGTGCGATTGGCAGGGCAACGCGGATGGCCGCGCCGCCCTGCAAGTGGGGGCACGTACAGGGCCACATGAAATTCAACTTGCGCCCGGCGAGAGCTTTCAAACTCCTGAGGCCGTTATGGCGATCGCTTCAAACCGATCCGTTCTTGCGCAGCGGTTTCACAAATTTACCCGCGCGCAGTTGCTCCCCCAACGGAACCGGTGGGGAACGCGCAAGGTCCATATAAACTCATGGGACTCGCTTGGCTTCGGTTTGTCTGAGAAAAATCTCATAGAGCTGTGCGACCAAGCTGCGACACTCGGAGTTGAGCGATTCATTCTGGATGATGGCTGGTTCATGGGCCGGCGGGACACGAAAAGCAGCCTTGGCGACTGGGCGGTTTGTCCTGCAATATTTCCAACTGGGCTCAAACCACTGATTGAGCGCGTTCGATCAAATAGCATGGATTTCGGGATCTGGGTGGAGCCGGAAATGGTTTCGCCCGACAGCGAGCTGTACCGCGCGCACCCGGACTGGTGCATCCATGTTGCAGGGGCAGAACGGCGCACCATGCGCGGGCAACTGGTCCTCGATTTGTCGCGCGATGAGGTAAGCGATCATGTATTTTCACAGATTGATGCGCTGCTAATCGACCACGACATCGCCTATCTCAAATGGGATCATAATCGCGATCTCTTCCCTGCGACATCACCCTATCTACAGACAGACGGGTTTTACCGCCTTTTAGATCGAATTCGAGCGGCCCATCCCGATGTCGAGATTGAGACTTGCGCCGAGGGCGGCGGCCGGATCGACTACGGCATCCTGCAACGCACCCATCGCGTCTGGCCCAGCGACAACAATGATCCCATAGAACGCCTGCGCATCATGCGCAGCTGGTCGCAATTCCTGCCACTTGAAGTGCTCGGCAGCCATGTCGGCCCATCGCCCAACCCGA
>JBARXS010000136.1:0-6534 GCA_049647465.1 Erythrobacter sp. | reverse complement strand
CGCTTCTGGCGTCCGGCGGAGAGGGCGCGTTGTTGCTGGCCGGACTGATCGCGCTGCAAAACCTGCCCGAAGGGTTCAACGCCTGGCTGGAAATGCCGCAAACGCCGGACCGGACCAAGCTGGCGATGTTCTCGGGCCTTGCGCTGCTGGGCCCGGCCGCCGCGCTGGCGGGTCATTTGTTTCTGGCCGACAGCCCCGGCGTGCTCGGCGCACTTATGGTCTTCGCCGCCGGCGGCATCCTGTATCTGGTGTTCGAGGATATCGCCCCAGCGGACCGCATGGAGGGGGACTGGAGGCCGCCTCTCGGGGCGGTCGCGGGGTTTTCCCTTGGGCTGGCGGGGCACCTGGCGCTGTCCTGACGCGCAGACAAACCCCTGTTGCCGCAGTGCGGCATAGTCGTTACCAATCTGTTACGCACATCCCCGGGGGACACCATGGCCGACTTCAAGAAGATCCTGATCGCCAACCGAGGCGAGATCGCCATCCGTGTGATGCGCGCCGCCAACGAGATGGGCAAGAAGACGGTCGCCGTCTATGCGGAGGAGGACAAGCTTGGCCTGCACCGCTTCAAGGCGGACGAGGCCTATCGGATCGGTGAGGGCCTGGGTCCGGTCGCGGCCTATCTGTCGATCTCCGAGATCATCCGCGTGGCGAAGGCCAGTGGTGCCGATGCGATCCACCCGGGATACGGGCTTTTGTCGGAAAATCCCGAGTTCGTGGATGCCTGCGAGGCGGCCGGCATCAAGTTCATCGGACCCCGGGCGGAAACCATGCGCCAGTTGGGCGACAAGGCGAGTGCCCGCCGCGTGGCCATCGAGGCGGGCGTGCCCGTGATCCCGGCGACCGACGTTCTGGGCGACGACATGAAGGCCATCAAGGCGGCCGCGGCGGAGGTCGGATATCCGCTGATGCTCAAGGCCAGCTGGGGCGGTGGCGGGCGCGGGATGCGGCCGATCTTTTCGGAGGACGAGGTCGCGGAGAAGGTGCTGGAAGGGCGTCGCGAGGCGGAAGCAGCGTTCGGAAACGGCGAGGGTTATCTGGAAAAGATGATCCAGCGGGCCCGCCACGTCGAGGTGCAGATCCTCGGCGACAGCCACGGGGCGATCTATCACCTCTACGAGCGGGATTGTTCCGTGCAGCGCCGCAACCAGAAAGTCGTGGAGCGGGCGCCCGCCCCCTACCTTTCGGAAGCGCAGCGCGAGCAGATCTGCGCGCTCGGCAAGAAGATCTGTCAGCACGTCAACTACGAATGCGCGGGCACCGTCGAGTTCCTGATGGATATGGACACGGGCGAGTTCTATTTCATCGAGGTGAACCCGCGCGTGCAGGTGGAGCATACGGTGACCGAGGAAGTCACCGGCATCGACATCGTGCGCGCCCAGATCCTGATCGCGGAAGGCAAGTCGCTGGTGGAAGCCACTGGCGTCGCCTCGCAGTATGACGTCGAGTTGTCGGGCCACGCGATCCAGTGCCGGGTCACGACCGAGGACCCGCAGAACAATTTCATCCCGGACTATGGCCGGATCACCACCTATCGCTCCGCCACCGGCATGGGCATCCGGCTGGACGGCGGCACCGCGTATTCCGGTGCCGTGATCACGCGGTATTACGACAGCCTGCTGGAAAAGGTCACGGCATGGGCCCCGACGCCCGAGGCCGCCATCGCCCGGATGGACCGGGCCCTGCGGGAGTTCCGTATCCGTGGCGTGTCGACCAACATCGCGTTCGTCGAGAACCTGCTCAAGAACCCGGTCTTCCTGTCGAACGAGTACCACACCAAGTTCATCGACGAGACGCCCGCGCTGTTCGACTTCAAGCCGCGCCGCGATCGGGCGACCAAGATATTGACCTATATCGCCGACATTTCGGTCAACGGGCACCCGGAGACCGACGGCCGTCCGCGTCCCCCGGCGGACGTGCGCGCGCCGGTCGTGCCCGCGCTCGAAGCCGACACGCCGCCCGACGGCAGCAAGCAGATCCTCGAGCGCGAGGGCGCCCAGGCCCTAGCGGACTGGATGCTGGCGCAGGACCGCCTGCTGCTGACCGACACGACGATGCGCGACGGGCACCAATCGCTTCTGGCAACGCGGATGCGGTCGATCGACATGGTGCGCGTGGCGCCGGCCTATGCGGCGAACCTGCCGCAACTTTTCTCGATGGAATGCTGGGGCGGTGCGACGTTCGACGTGGCCTATCGCTTCTTGCAGGAATGCCCGTGGCAGCGCCTGCGCGACCTGCGCGCCGCGATGCCCAACCTGCTGACCCAGATGTTGCTGCGCGCGTCGAACGGCGTCGGTTATACGAATTATCCCGACAACGTCGTCGTGTCGTTCGTCAAACAGGCGGCCGAAACCGGCGTCGACGTCTTCCGGGTGTTCGACAGCCTCAACTGGGTCGAGAACATGCGGGTCGCGATGGATGCCGTGATAGAGACGGGCCGCGTCTGTGAGGGGACGGTATGCTATACAGGTGACCTGCTCGATCCCGACCGCGCCAAGTACGACCTGAAATACTATGTCGGAATGGCGAAGGAGCTGGAGGCTGCGGGCGCGCATGTTCTGGGCCTCAAGGATATGGCGGGCCTCCTGAAGCCAGCTGCCGCCCGGGTGCTGGTCAAGGCGCTCAAGGAAGAAGTCGGCCTGCCCGTCCACTTCCACACGCACGACACGGCCGGCATCGCCTCCGCGACGATCCTTGCCGCCACCGATGCCGGCGTCGATGCGGCGGATGTCGCGATGGACAGCCTGTCGGGCAACACCTCGCAGGCGACGTTCGGAACCATCGTCTCGGCGCTCAAGGGCGACGCGCGCGACACCGGCATCGACATGTCGTCGGTGCGGCGGATCGACGATTACTGGGACGCGGTGCGCGCGCAATACGTCGCGTTCGAAAGCGGAATGCAGGCTCCCTCGTCCGAGGTCTACCTCCATGAGATGCCGGGAGGGCAGTTCACGAACCTCAAGGCACAGGCACGGTCCATGGGCCTCGAAGAGCGCTGGCATGCCGTGGCCCAGATGTATGCGGACGTGAACCAGATGTTCGGCGACATCGTCAAAGTCACACCGTCCTCGAAGGTCGTGGGCGACATGGCGCTGATGATGGTGGCGCAGGGCCTGACCGTCGCGCAGGTATGCGACCCGAAAACCGACGTCAGCTTTCCGGACTCGGTGATCGACATGATGCGCGGCAACCTCGGGCAACCGCCCGGCGGCTGGCCCAAGGACATCCAGAAGAAGGCCCTGAAGGGCGAGAAACCGTCCACGGACCGACCGGGCCAGCATCTTGCACCCGTCGACCTCGACGCCGTGCGCAAGGAGCTTGCCCAGAAGATCGGGACCGAGGTCGATGACGAGGACCTCAACGGCTATCTCATGTATCCCAAGGTCTTCACGGATTATGCGGAGCGTCATGCCATCTATGGCCCGGTGCGCGCGCTGCCGACGCCGGTGTTCTTTTACGGGATGGACCAGGGCGATGAGATCGAAGCCGAGATCGACCCGGGCAAATCGCTGGTGATCCGCTGCGTGGCCCGCGGCGAGACCACCGACGACGGCGATGCACGGGTCTTCTTCGAGCTGAACGGACAGCCCCGGGTGATCCGCGTGCCCGATCGCCGGATGACAGGGACCGCCGCCAAGATGCCGAAAGCCGAGACGGGAAACCCGAACCACGTCGGCGCCCCGATGCCCGGTGTCGTGGCCAGCGTGGCCGCGCAACTTGGCGCGAAGGTCAAGAAAGGCGATCTTCTGCTGACGATCGAGGCCATGAAGATGGAAACCGGCCTTCATGCCGACAGGGACGCGGCAATCAAAGCGATCCACGTAAGCCCTGGCGCCCAGATCGACGCCAAGGACCTGCTGGTCGAGTACGAGTAACCACAAATTACCGTCCCGGCGAAACAATACGGGTCCGATCATTTGAATTGTACCTGAATACAGGGGTCTGACGCCGCATTGGTGGCGTCTTTCCCCCACGTTTTCGCCAGAAAGCAGCGCTACTGATGGGGTGTCCAGAAGTAGTGAGTATGTCATGAACCCGTTTGTCGCAAAGTTTAGGAAATTCGTCTCTGACGCCGGTGGCGCGGTGACGGTCGACTATGTCGTCCTGACGGCTGCAGCAGCGGCAGTGGCACTCGCGTCCACGGACGTCGTCTTGGGCGGGCTCAGCGCGCTTGCGGGTAACGTCACGACCGAATTGACCGGCGAGCAGACGGATTCAGGCGGCCAAGGCCTTCAGTATGCCGATGGCTTCGACAACGGAGCGGATGGATGGATCGGCGCCGAGGCGAACGAAATCGCCGGAATTGGCCACGTTCTCGGACCGATCACCGGGTCCGGTGGCCAGGTCTCCGTCTCCAAGCAGTTCCAGTTGAACGCGGGCATCGCCGAGGCGACCATGTCGTTCGACGTGCTGGCGATGGACTCGATCGACACCGGGGAATACGGACATCTGTTCATGAACGGGGTCGAAATCGGCAAGATCGCGTCGGACGGGACATTTCAGGCTATCGGCGATCATGCCGCCTTGGGCCTGACGGTCGGATACGAGATCAAGGAACAGAACGTCCAGCTCGGCGGAAACCTTGGAAGCGAGGCATGGTGGAAGGACAGTAAAACGTCTTTCAACATCAAGATGGCCAACCCCGACGAATACGTCACGTTCGGTTTCGGGTCGTCGACCAACCAGAACGCCGACGACGAAAGCTTCGCCATCGACAACTTCAAGATGAACGGCCTCAAGGACCCCAACGCGCAGACAGGTGGATCGCCGACCGGGTGATCCACCAAGAAAAGCGGGATGCGACAGGTTTTTCCGCTTGCACAGGGTCGGTGCTTTTTCTATCTGACCCACACTGAACGGCGCGGGCGTAGCTCAGGGGTAGAGCATAACCTTGCCAAGGTTAGGGTCGGGCGTTCGAATCGCCTCGCCCGCTCCAATTCGGTCAAGCAATTTCAATTGCTTAAGAAGCGCCCTCCGGGGCGCTTTTTGCTTCCCCGGCTTTCGTCTGTCCTGTGGGGAAGCAGGGGGGAAGCAATTCAGAACGAGCTTTTCGTCGCCGCGGCGCGGCATAAGCGTCCGATTCGAAAGCGAACCGATCTCGGCGGACCGATAATGATGCACAGTAGCCATCTGACTGAATATTCCGAGTTGCGTGGTCGTGATCCGTGGATGCGGTACAACTTCGATCATGGCGGGTAATTTGCGTTGAGACTAGAGCTTCCTGCAGTGTGTGGACAGAGCTTCGTTCGCGACTGATTTCTTATGCGGTAGTTCGTGCTTCTGCCTGCGAGGCTATCTTATAAGAGTGAGAGGCCTGCGGCTGTCGCCGTGACGGGTCTGGAGGTCGGGAGAATCTCTCGCGGCCGCCCGTCATGGAGATCACGACATGACCGATATCGAATTTCAGGACGGCTCTCGCGCCGCATCGAGCGGCTACAAGGTGGATGTGTCCCGCGGCGGCCATGACAGCCGCGTCTCGTCGGAATGGTTCTCGCGCCCCGACGACGAACGCTACCTTTCGCTGTCGGCGCTGCAGGCGGCGGTCAAGGGCCGCGCCGAGCGGAGCCGGACACGGACGGTCGAGAGCGCAGCGATCCGAGTTGAGGCGAGCCAGGACGATCCCGAGCGGCTGACCCTGATCGTGCCGGGAGCCGACGTGCCGATTGCCCCGACCCATTGGAGCTTCGGCCAGCTGGCGGGCCTCGTCGGCGCACCGGCGTCGTACATGCGGCAGCTTCCGGCTCCCCTCGCCGCAATCAATTTGCAATACGGTCTGACCAACCATCGAGCCGAGCAGGTCAAGACGTTGGAGACCGAGGACGGACGCGCTGAACTGCGGGCCGTCACCGGTCCCGACTATGGCCGCATCTACGATCACGAGCTCGTTTCCGCCGTCCAGCGCATTGCGGGCGATGGCGTCGGCGATACGCGCTGGAAGATTCCCGGCATGCTCGACTGGTCGACCGGCATCTACAATCCGAATACCGACGTGACCAAGGAGACGACGACGCTCTATGCCTCGGACCGCGACGTGTTCCTGTTCCTCGTCGACGACCGCAATCCGATCGAGGCGGGGACACTGCCGGACGGATCGCCCGACCTGTTCTTCCGAGGATTTTATTGCTGGAATTCGGAGGTCGGCGCGAAGGCTCTCGGCATCGCCAGCTTCTACCTGCGCGCGGTCTGCCAGAACCGCAATCTTTGGGGCGTCGAGGACTTCCAGGAGATCAGGATCCGGCACTCCAAGCACGCCGCGAACCGCTTCGCACACGAGGCGGCCCCTGCCCTTGCGACCTTCGCGGACTCCTCGCCTGCGCCCTTCGTCCACGGCATCCGGGCCGCGCGGGAGCGGATCGTTGCTCGCACCGATGAAGACCGGATCGACTTCCTGCGCAAGCGCGGCTTCGGCAAGGCGGAGACCTCGAAGATCGTCGAGACGGTATTGGCCGAGGAAGGCCATCCGCCGGAAAGCGTCTTCGACTTCGTGCAGGGCATCACGGCGGTCGCGCGAACGAAGACGCAGCAGGATGCGCG
>JBARXS010000135.1:0-3391 GCA_049647465.1 Erythrobacter sp. | reverse complement strand
CACGCTGTGGGTGCTGCTCAATCCGTAGGCAAAAACAAAACGAAGAAGACGGGTCGTAGATCAAAGAGGGACGAGAATTACCTGAGGGGAGAAGTTGAAATGTCCAGGATAGCGAACCCGCAATCGGTGGCGGTGATGATCGCAACCGCCCTGCCGCTGTGCATCGCAGCAGAGGCCCGTGCGCAGCAGACCGACCTCGTCGAGCCGGGCAACCCACAGATCGGATATGAAGCAGTCGAACTGGATGCTGAGGTCTCCGATCGCACCGCGATGGCGGCAGAAATTGCCGAGTTGCGCGCGCGTGAGACCATGGCGCAGGAACGCATCGCCGATCTGGAAGACCGTCTGGACCGGCTGGAGAAGGCAACCGGTCTTGCAGGAGCCAACCCGCTCAATGCCGAGGAACAGGCGGCTATGCGGGGACGCGGCTTTGGGACCAACGTGATGTCTCCGATCTATCGCGGCAACCAGATCGAATTGCAGCGCGGACCGCGACAATTCGCAAGCACGATCTTGCAGGATCAGGAGGACCAACCTGAAGACGCAGAGCCGGGCCGCCGCCGCGAACCCGCACCCTCGCAATCGGTGACCGACATCACCGAGGACACGCAGGGCTACTTCGGACGACGGTTCAGTTTCGAGACCGGCGTCAATTACACCCATTTCGATGATGCCCGGATCAATCTGAGCGGCTTTCTGGCGCTTGATGCGATCTTTCTGGGCCTCATCAGCGTTGATGAGCAAAGCTCTGATATCATCACAACCGATTTTACCGGGCGCTTTGCCCCGACCGACCGGCTGCAATTCGATGTCAGCGTGCCTTTGATCTATCGTTCGTCTGTGTTCCAGTCAGGCGGCGCGGGCGGCAATGCGGCTGGTCTGGCCGATGCAAGGGTCGACGAGTTAGGCCTCGGAGACATCAATATCGGTGCGAGCTATCGGCTGATCCGGGAAACGGTGCGAACACCCGACATTGTCCTCAACGCCAGGATCAAGCCACCAACCGGCCGCGACCCGTTCGGGATCGAGCTGGTCGAAGTGCCGGGGACAGAGGGCAACCTCCAGGTCCCGGCCGCCCTGTCCACCGGAAGCGGCGTCTGGGCTGCCTCGGTCGGTGCCTCTGCGCTCAAGACGCTCGACCCAATGATCGTGTTTGGCAACGTCACCTATTTCCATAACTTCCCGAGGAGCTTTGACGATATCGACGAGCTTGAAGGGGACCAGCCCGGACGCGTCGACATTGGCAATTCGATCCAGTTTGGCGGCGGGCTCGCCTTTGCGCTCAACGAGAAATCGAGCCTTTCGGGCAGCTTCACCATGCGCTTTGGCGACGAGGCGCGCCTGCGTTTCACCGACGATGACTTTAGCGATGTGATCGGAAGTGGCTCGACCGTGGGCTTGCTCAACTTTGGTGCGACCTTCGCATTGTCGGAACGGATCTCGCTGCTCACCGGGGTCGGCATCGGGATGACGACGGACGCGCCCGATGTGACGCTGAGCGCGCGCGTTCCGTTCCGCTTCTAGGGCGGGCCTGATATGTCTGGCTTTACCGCATTGCAGCCCGCGCAGTCGCCGCACACCGTTCGCATCGGGCAATCGGTGCGGAAACGGCTGCTGGAGAATCCCAACACCGTCCAGTTGCCTTCTCAGGCGATTGATTTGTTTGTGGTCCGCGATTTTCTGGACCTGATGTCGTGCCTTGCCTTGATCGAGATGATCGAGAGGGATCACAGCCCAAGCACGCTTCTCCAAGAGACCGAGGACGAAGAATTCCGCACCAGCTCAACCTGCTACATGGACCGTGAGAACCGTATCGTGCGCGTTGTGGAAGATCGACTTGAAGCCCTGACAGGCATTCCCCTTTCGCATGGAGAAACGATTCAGGGACAGCGCTATGTGCATGGTCAGCAATTCAAGCCGCACAACGATTACTTCTACCGCGGGACGACCTATTGGGACAAGGAACAGACGCGCGGCGGGCAGCGGACGTGGACGGTGATGATCTGCCTCAATGACGTGGAAAGCGGCGGCCATACCCGGTTCCCGCTGCTCGATCTCGAAATTGCTCCCAAGCGCGGGAATGCGATCGCGTGGAACAATCTTGACTATCTGGGGCGACCCAATCCGATGACGCTGCATCAGGGTATGCCGGTGCAGTCAGGCCGGAAATTTATAGTCACCAAATGGTATCGCGAGCGCAAGCTAAGTGCGTAAGGGTCACCGGCCGGAGAAAACACACGATGAGCGCGGCTTTCACAAGTCTCAATAGGGAAGGCTATTTGGCACCCGACCGAGAGTCATTCAACGATATATAGCAATTGGTGCTCCGGAGGCGAGCCGCCTCGAACTCGAAAAGTTCGCAAGCGCGACTGCGCGCCGCCTAATCGGAGGCATGAGCGAAGCGAATTGTGGTGAGAGAAAATTGGTGCGCGACGCAGTCAGGAGCGAACTGGTCTCACCTGCTATTCCCTGCTTTTTGCGGAATTTGCCCTTTATCCGGGCCTGTTATCACGGGAATCCTCTGATAAGATACTGAAAGGACGGCCAAGTTTCCTCGAGGAGACCGGTAGAGCAGGGGAAATTAACAGGGAATTTGCCCGATCAGAACAGGGAATTCATTGAGGGGTAACAGGGAATTTGTTCCTGCATAACAGAGCGGCGCATCAATCTTCCCATCCGGCAGTCCCGACAAAGACACGGAAGTCGTTTCCCCGCAATCCACAGCAAATGTGGGAGATAAATATGCAGTGATGCCCTCGTATCCGACCCCCGGACCGGTCATAAACCAAGGATCAGAACAATCAGAGGAGACTGGCATGATCGAGTTTTTCCGTACCCGAAACACTTCAATTACCGGAGAACCGACATGTCAGTATCGACGAAGGCACCATCACGAACAATCATCAATCAGCCTGTAATCAGCCTCAGGCCCTCAGCCCCTCAGCTCCGGAGCTTCGGCACTTGCGATCCCTGGACCGTGCAGGCGTAATCGAGGGCGTTCGATCAAGGGAAATGCGAGGCCATGCCGAAAACCGATCTTGAGACCGTTCCCAAGGTGAAGGGCACATGCCATTGCGGGAGGGTCGCCTGGACACTGGACACGCCACCCTACTCTCCGTCACCGCCTGTAACTGCACGATCTGCCGCCGCTACGGTGTGCTTTGGGCCTATGGCCATATCGGATACTACATCCACACGGACGGCGAATCCCGAACGTACCGGCGCACTGACGGCGGCGCGATCGAATTCCATTTCTGCGGAACGTGCGGCTGCGTCACGCACTATGTCGCGGCACGCGCCGGAACGGACGGACGGCACTGGACGGCCGTCAATCTCCGCCTGACGGACCCGGCTCCGATCGCCGATCTGCCCATCGACCACTTCGACGGTC
>JBARXS010000134.1:0-1941 GCA_049647465.1 Erythrobacter sp. | reverse complement strand
TGCGCGACGGCGTGATGCCGCTCACCAATTACACGGGCGGCGCAGGCATGGGCAAACCGCAGATCTATGAGGGTTTTGAAACAGCGTGGGATTGCCGCGTCGTCGGCGGGTATGGCCAGACCGAGGTGTGCGGCTTTGCGACCTTCATGGACTACCCCGATATGCTGGAGGCGCCCCGCTCCATCGGCTGGCCGATGCCGCATGTGTCGATGGCGGTGCTCGATCCTGCGGGCAACACTTTGCCCGGGGGCGAGGAAGGCGAAATCGCCCTGCGCGGGCCTTCGGTCATGCTCGGATACTGGCGCAACGATGAGGCGACCGAGGCCGCGCTGGGTCATGGCTGGCTGCGCACAGGCGACCTTGGCACGATGGATGATCGCGGGCGCGGCTATCTGTTGGGCCGGGCGAAAGAGCTGATCAAGACCGGCGGCGAAAACGTCTATCCAGCCGAAGTGGATGCGGTTTTTGCCGAAATGCCCGAGGTCGCCGATGCTGGATGCGCGGGCGTGCCGGACAAACAATGGGGCGAGGCGGTAAAAGCCTTCGTCGTGCTGAAACCGGGCGCGCAGCTGTCGCGCGAGGAAATCACCGCCCGCTTCAAAGCCCAAATCGCAGGCTACAAACGCCCGCGCTATATCGAGTTTGTCGACCACATCCCGCGCGACCCACTGGGCAAAATGCTGCGGCGCGAATTATCGGCAAGGCCCGTGAGCGAGGATCAGGCGGCGTGAGGCTGCGATAGCGGAGACTGCCTGAAACCAAGTCGGCTTTAGTCCCGCGTTCGGTAAAAAGCGGCCTGTCGGTTTGCGACCCCGTTGCTGACGTGAAGGCCAATCGATTTCCTCTCCGAGAGCGGTCATTAGCATGATACTCGACGAGCGAACTTCAGGAATATGATCTAGACAGTGTCTAAATAACGCTGCATAGGGCCTCACAGATCGCAAGGGAGGCTCGTAGTGAATTCGTCCACATCCTATCACCACGGAGACCTTCGTGCGGCCCTTATGGAGGCGGCTGAGCAAGAACTCGCTGAGAAAGGCGTGGAAGCCTTTTCCTTGCGTGGGGTCGCGAAGCGAGCTGGTGTCAGCCATGGTGCTCCAGCTCACCATTTTGGCGATGCTCGCGGATTGCTCACAGCCTTGGCGGCACGCGGTTATGACCTTTTCATCGACATTCAGCGCAAGCGACAAGGGACGACGCCGGGAGATGCACGGGCGAAACTGATCGCAGCGGGGCTGGGATATATCCAATTCGCCCGTGAGCGACCGGCGCTGTTTCGCCTCATGTTTGCTTCCGAACGTCCGGACCGGACCGAGCGCCAGCTGAGCAAGGGCGCCACCGATGCATTCGAGAAAGTTGTCGCGGATGTCAGCATGGTCGTGGAGGGTGACCCGCACTCCGATCAGACCGCCATGTCCAACGTCCTTGGCGTCTGGATCACGGCGCATGGCCTCGCCGACCTAATGTTAGGCAAGCGCTTCGAGCGAATCGATTCTTTTGCGCAGATGGATACCAATGAACGTGAGCACCTGTTCGGCGAGCTCATCCTGCGTGGAATTTCACTACAATCGAAGCACCATGATGGGTAGTGTCGCGGGATATGTTCGCCCCGAGGATCCCGCACAGCGCGCCTCCGCGTGGAAAGCCTTTGGCCTGTTCGTCGTCCTCACCTTTGGGCTGACCAGCATTTTCGGCACCCTCATGGGAATTCAGGGCGGCACGCCTGCAATTCTTGTCACAGGAGTAATGTGGTCGCCGGGTATCGCGGCGATTCTATGTTGCCTGATTCTCAAGCGCCGCGTTTCGTCGCTTCCGTGGCGATGGGGCGAATGGCGCTGGAACTGGCTCGCGTGGCTGTTGCCCTTTGCCTATGGTCTGGCGATCTACCTCCCCGTCTGGGGCTTTGGGCTGGGAGGAAGTTCGTTCGGAAACCCGGAGACC
>JBARXS010000133.1:0-1660 GCA_049647465.1 Erythrobacter sp. | reverse complement strand
TGCCAAGGTCCAGGAAGCGCCCGTCACCCGGCTGACCCGATGCGCCAAAGTTCGAACAAGGCTGCAAGTGGAAGTCATCATCGCGCAGTACGGTTGTGTCAGCTGACGTGGCCCGTGATCCCTGAATATCGAACGCGCCAAATGGCGAGTTGATCGAACGGTTGTCGAACTGCGTATCGCCTTCGAAGTCTGTGCCTTCAAGGAACGGTCGCAGATCACTCGACGCCGAGTAGGGACGCGCAGTCGCGCGCAATCCATTCTCATGGAAATATGCACCATACAGCGTCAGATTTCCCCTGCCGTCGGCGAAATCGAATCCGAAAGCGCCATCAATCTGATAGGAAAACAGGCTCGTCCCGTCAGACGCGCGATAATTTCCGCGAAGATATCCGCCGGTGCGATTGCCGCGCAGGATCGTGTTGACCACACCCGCCACCGCGTCTGCGCCATAAACCGCTGATGCACCATCTCGCAGAATTTCAACACGGCTAATACTGCCCGGCGCAATCGTGTTCGCGTCGGCAGAGACGACGGGCACAAACAGTTCCGTCTGGAAGCCCGGATTGAACAGCATGCGGCGGCCATTAATCAAAGTCAGCGTGTTGCCCGTACCCAACCCACGCAGGTTGACCGAGGCGATATCACCGCGCGCACCGTTGATGCCGCCTGCGGTGCTCTGTTCGTTGAACTCAACCGATCCGAATTGCGGGATCGCGCGAAAAATCTCGTCCGTTGAAGCCGGATCGATCGCTTCGATCAGCTCTTCATCAACAACCGTGACAGGCAGAACATCATCGACCTGCGCACCCTTGATCTGGGAGCCCGTCACAATGATGACCGGAGCATCTTGGGGCAATCCTGCGCTTTCGACAGAAACCGGGTCCGTAGGCGATGCCTGCTGCGCGCTGACACTCGTGCTGATACTGGCACTGGCCAAAGCGACCGTCGATGCCCCTGCGAAAGATAGAATGCGTGTAAAAGTCTTCATATCGAAGGCCCCCCATTTTGTTTTATTATCCAGGCTCAGCCGTTTCCCCAAACGGGCTGATACCGTGCGTTACATTACGATTAAACGTGAAAGGGCCTTCGGACGCAAGCCTGTGTCACAAATTTATGCTAAGTGTGATATAACCGTTCGCTATGGCAATTGCCGCTCGACCAACGCGGCTCTGCATCGGCTCAAGGTTCATGCGAACAGGTCGTTCAACGCTTTCAAGGCAGCGGTGATCAGCGCGGTGTCTTCCTGCTCTGCCAAAGTCATCGCTACAAACGGCAGCATCGGTGCCCCTTCCATCTGGTATGAGGACACCTCCCCATCGGCAAAGCGGCGCGCGGTAAAGCCGTCAACAATGGCCACGCCCACGCCCAGCTTCACCAGTTCAGCCGCGACGTAATAAGTCTGGGCCGTGATCGCGACCTTGGGTGTCACCTGTGCCTGCTCAAGATAGGCGTCGATCCGGTCGGCAACCGGGCCGCTGTCACGCAGGCCAATCAGCTCGGCATCGGCGAGGGCCGAGGGATGGACCAAAGCCCCGTCCTCGCCAAAGGCGCCACGCTGCGACAGCAAAGCCAGCCCAACGGCGTTGATCGTGCGGCACCGGATGCGATCATCCACCTCATCATCAAATCCGATGCACAGATCGAAGCGCTTTTCCAGCAT
>JBARXS010000132.1:0-5240 GCA_049647465.1 Erythrobacter sp. | reverse complement strand
ATTGCTGACGTTCCGCTCGACAAGAATGGCACGACGTTCCGCAGCCTGATCAACCAGAAATATCCTGATCTTGAAATTCAGCACTTCCACCATGCAGGCAATTCCTCCGGCGTGGTCGACGGCGCGGCGGCTGTGCTGGTTGTCAGCAAGGAATATGCGCAAAAGCACGGACTGAAACCGCGCGCCCGCATCGTTGCCACAGCCAATATGGGCGATGATCCCACGCTGATGCTGAACGCGCCTGTCCCTGCTGCAAAGAAGGTGCTGGAAAAGGCGAAGATGAGCCTTGAGGATATCGACCTGTTCGAAATCAACGAGGCCTTTGCCGTGGTTGCAGCCAAGTTTGTGCGCGATCTTGGGCTTGATTGGGAAAAGGTCAATGTGAATGGCGGCTCCATCGCTTTGGGCCACCCGATTGGCGCGACCGGCTCGATCCTGATCGGTACGATCATTGATGAGCTGGAACGCCGCGACCTCAAAACCGGCCTTGTGACGATGTGCGCAGCGGGCGGCATGGCTCCGGCCATCATTGTCGAGCGCGTGGACGGCTTCGTTGACTGACATCACTGACAACACGCCCGTCATTATCGGTGTAGGGCAGCATTCCGAGCGGGTCGGCGAACCCGGCTACGAAGCGCTGAACTACATGGATCTTGGCGGGCGGGCTCTGGCGTCAGCGATTGCCGATAGCGGCGCGTCCGGCTCTGTAGCAGGCGCGATTGATACGCTTGCCACGATCCGCGCGTTCGAGATGTCGCGTCCGGGTAAAGAGCCGCCGTTCGGCACCGCCAGCAACATCCCGCGCGCAATGGGCAATCGTGTCGGAGCCAATCCGGCGCGCGCGATCCTTACGACCACGGGCGGCCAGACGAACCAGCAATTGGTTGGCGAATTTGCGACCGCGATTGCGGCGGGTGAAAGCCAATGTGCGGCGATTGTCGGGGCTGAAGCGATCTCGACCGCCTTGGCGTTGGCCGCCAAGGGAGAGAGCCCCGACTGGTCTGAAGAGGTAGATGGCGATTTCGAAGATCAGGGCTTCGGCTTCGAAGGGCTGATGGAGCCTCAATTGTTTGCGCATGGCGCGACCGGCGCGATCCCGCTGTATGCTTTAGCGGAGAACGCGCGGCGGGCGAAACTGGGCAAAAGCCTTGAGGAATATCGCCGCGATATCGGCGAACTCTTTGCGCCCTTCACAAGGGTTGCGGCGGCCAATCCGCATTCAGCCGCGCCGGTCGAACGCAGCGCTGAAGAACTGGCGACCATTACCGAGCGCAACCGCATCGTCGCCGAGCCGTATGCCCGGATGACTGTGGCGCGCGATCAGGTGAACCAGTCCGCCGCCATCATCATCGCCAGCGCAAAACTGGCGCGTGAACTGGGCGTGCTCGAGGACAAATGGGTGCATATCCACGCTGTCTCTGCCGCGACGGAATTGCCGTTGTCACAGCGCCCGGATCTTGCCGCCAATCCGGCCAGTATCGCCAGCGTTGAGGCCGCACTCGCGCGCTCGGGCAAGGGTATGGCCGACATGGCCTATCTCGATTTCTATTCATGCTTTGCGATCCCTGTCTTCAACCAGATCGACCATTTCGGCCTGAGCGTGCATGATCCGCGCGGGCTTACGCTGACGGGCGGGCTCCCCTTCTTTGGCGGGGCGGGCAACAATTACTCGGCCCATGCCATTGCCGAGGCGGTTCAGCGCGTTCGCGGCGACCGCGGTTCCTATGCTCTGGTCGGCGCAAATGGCGGGTGGATGAGCAAATATGCAACCGGTATCTACTCGACCGATCCGGCGGACTGGTCAGGCGAAGCGCGGTTTGAAAAGCTGCCCGATGCCACCAACGCCGTTCCCGCCGGTGCGCCCGATTTCGAGCGTGCCACGGTCGAGAGCTACACGATCAATCGCGGCAAGAAGGGCGATCAGGCGGTGTTTCTCGGTCGGGATGAAGCGGGCGGGCGCGTATCCGGCAATGCTGATCTGACTGATGAGGCAACGCGCGCCGTGTTCGAGGCGGGCGAGCCATTTGGCGATACGCTGATCGTGAAACGCGACGACAGGGGTCGCAATATCGGGCGGCTCTTGCCGACGCGGGGGCTCTAGCTCTCGCGGCGATCACCGCCCAGAAAATCGAGCGCATCGAACCCTTCGGGCGCGGCGACTTCGGTGACGGGATCATCGCGGTCGTCAAATTCGGTGCGCAGCGCGCGGCTCATCACGGCATGCATCATGTACATCGTGGTTGTGTAGGTCAGCTCCAGGATTTCCTCGTCGCTAAACTGCGCCTTCAGAGCATCGAACAGCGCGTCGGGAACGCGTCCCTGATGCATCACCAACCGATCCGCATAGGCGAGCACCAACCGCTCGCGCGCATCATAGACCTTGGACGTTTGCCATGTTGGCAGGGCGGCAATCTTCTCTTCGTCAACGCCAAGACCGCGCAAGCTCTTGCAGTGTTGTGAGAAGACAAACTGGCTTCCGGTCGCCCAACCGGCCCAGGTCTGGCCCAGCTCCCGCAGCACCGGGTCCAGCTTGCGTGCCGGATCGCGGTAATAGGCAAACCCTTGCGCTGCGTGTTTCAGCGTGGCGGGCGATGTTGCAAAGACCGTCCACCAGTCGCCCCGTGTGCCGGTTGCGGTGCCCGGCTCTGCCACCGGATCACGATCCCCAAACAACATGCGATAGAGAGGCTTTGCCACTTTCTCGTCCGCTTCGGACAGCGGCACTTCGCGAAGGCGCGGCATGGTCTATGCGTCCTCTCGATGGCTTGCGGAGGCGGGCTCATGCGCGACATCCTCGGGTCCGAACGCTCTCGTCGTTGCTGCGAATTCCAGCATGATACCGTTGGGATCGGTGAAATAGACGGACCGGACAAACACGCCGTCATGCATTTCGCGCGCATAGCCTGCGGGGCTGTCATCATGGTTGAAGACGTGATGCGTGTGCTCCACGCCTGCTTCCTCCAGCCGGTCAAGCGCAGCCTCCAGCTCAGCCTCTTCCATGTCGAAGGCGAGGTGGTTCATCGAGCCATGCGCGGTCTTCGCATCAAAGGGAAATTTCCTGACCGACGCGATGCCCGGGGCTGCGGGCGGTGCGTCTTCCCACCAGAAAAACGCCACTGCATTGCCTCCGCCGCAATCAAAGAAAAAGTGCTGACCACCATCCGGCAATTGCACAGTCTTGAACAGGGGCATGTGCAGCACCTCGGTGTAGAATTGCACAGTCTCGCGCATGTCGCGGCATACCAGAGCGATATGATTGATGCCCTTTGTCTTGATCATGACCTCGGATCCTCTCTCTCACTCCTTGTAAACTGCACATAAGTGGCTGTCATGGCAATCGCGAGTGGCACGCCGCGCTCACCGCTCGGCGTGTGGGTTGGGGCATTTCCCGCATTGCCAAATCGTTCGCCGGGGTGTAGATAGTTTCAATAGTAACCAGTTTGTAACTTTGCGAGCGCCTCCCTCCTGTCTGCCGCTCGCGCCCATAGCGAAAGCCCTTCAGATGAACTCGCAAACTCAAGTGACATCCGCCACGCATCCGTCCGACCTGTTCGAGAATCCGGTCGGTCTCGACGGGTTCGAATTTGTCGAATTCTGTGCACCGGAAAAGGGTGTTCTGGAGCCCGTCTTTGAAACCATGGGTTTCACTCTGGTCGCCAAACACCGCAGCAAGGATGTGCATCTGTGGCGTCAGGGTGGCATCAATCTGGTGGTGAATTATGAGCCGAAAAGCGCCGCTTGGTACTTCGCACGCGAGCACGGGCCGAGCGCCTGCGGCATGGCTTTCCGCGTGCGTGATGCGGTCAAGGCTTATGAGTATCTCCTCGAGCAGGGCGCGGAGCCGGTGCATGTTGAAACCGGCCCGATGGAGCTCCGCATCCCCGCCATTCGCGGCATTGGTGGCGCGATCCTGTACCTGGTGGACCGCTATGCCGGTGCGCAGGGTAAAAGCCTGACGATCTATGACATCGACTTTGACTACCTGCCTGATGTTGATCCCTATCCCGAAGGCGCGGGCTTTCACACGATCGATCACCTGACCCACAACGTCTACACCGGACGCATGAAATACTGGGCCGAGTACTACGAGCGGCTCTTCAATTTTCGGGAAATCCGCTTTTTTGACATCAAGGGTGAATATACCGGCCTCACATCAAAGGCTCTGACCGCGCCTGACGGCAAGATCCGCATCCCTCTGAATGAAGAGGGTGAGGGCGGCAAAGGCCAGATCGAGGAATTCCTGCGCCATTACAATGGTGAGGGGATTCAGCATATCGCGCTGATCTGTGATGATCTGCCTGCATGCTGGGACCGGCTAAAACAGCTTGGCGTGCCCTTCATGACCGCGCCGCCGGAAACCTATTATGAAATGCTGGACGAGCGTCTGCCCGGTCATGGCGAGGACGTCGGCGAGCTGCAATCACGCGGGATTCTTCTGGATGGCACCACCGAGGGAGGCAAGCCGCGGCTGCTGCTTCAGATTTTTGCCGAGGCAAAGGTAGGCCCGCTGTTCTTCGAATTCATTCAGCGCAAAGGCGATGACGGCTTTGGCGAGGGCAATTTCAAGGCTCTGTTCGAAAGCATGGAACGCGACCAGATCCGGCGCGGTGCGCTTGAGGTTGAGGGCGAGACAGCGGGTGGTGAGGCCTGATGAACTCGCAAGCCAACCATCCCGTGAAGCTGGGCGGCGTCCACCACGTCGCCTATCGCTGCCGCGATGCGAAAGAGACGGTTGAATGGTATGGTCGCGTGCTGGGCATGACCTACACCACCGCCTTTGCCGAGGATCACGTGCCCTCCACCGGCGCCTATGATCCATATATGCATGTGTTTCTGGATGCGGGAAATGGCAACATCCTGGCCTTTTTCGAGCTGCCCAACCAACCGGATATGGGCCGCGATGAAAACACGCCGCAATGGGTGCAGCATCTGGCGTTCCGCGTGTCAGGCGAAGACGCGCTGCTAAAGGCCAAGGCGCATATTGAGGCGCTTGGCATCGACGT
This sequence comes from Erythrobacter sp., assembly GCA_049647465.1. Classification (GTDB taxonomy): domain Bacteria; phylum Pseudomonadota; class Alphaproteobacteria; order Sphingomonadales; family Sphingomonadaceae; genus Erythrobacter. The sequence goes on along the minus strand of JBARXS010000132.1, from coordinate 237 downwards.
ACTTGGCCCGACGCATCACGGCATCTTCAAATCGATCTATTTCTTTGATCCCAACGGGCACCGCGTTGAACTGGCCGCCGATATCGGAACCGACGATCAATATGCCGAACTCGCCCGCGTTGCGCCGCTGATGCTGGACGAATGGAGCGAGACGAAGAAGGCCCCGCGCCACGCCGATTGGCTGCATGAGATCGCCCGCCAAGAGCATGGCGACAATTAAATTCAAATATCGCGCCC
>JBARXS010000131.1:0-18458 GCA_049647465.1 Erythrobacter sp. | reverse complement strand
CTGACGCGTGGGCTTGTGTGGCGCTGACAGGGGAAACCAGTGCGAGCAGGGCAAAAGCCCAGCACAGCATGGCCAATCCGGCATTTTGTAAGGATCGGGTGCGCAGTGTGTGTCTCCTCAATATGGGGTCAAAAGCTACCCAATGCCCCGCGCGGTTGCAAATCGGCGCATCATCTCTCAGACCTTTGCGCACTTCTCGCAATCCTCCGGGGGCTTCATGAAAAAACTCTGCGTGTCCATCGCTCTGGCGTTCGGCTTTAGTGCAACTGCGATCAGCGGGCTGCTGCTCAGGATCAGGCCCAGGATAACGCGCCTGATGATCTGCGGCTGTTCTCCGCCGAGGACGTTTTTGAGCTGGAATGGGCCGATGCGCCGCAAATCTCGCCCGACGGAACGCAGGCGATTTATGTGCGACGCTCCAACGACGTCATGACGGATCGCACGCTTTCGCATGTCTGGATCGCCAGTCTGGACGGCAGCATGCATGAGCCTTTGCTGGCGGATGATGCCTCGTACCGTTCGCCGCTCTGGTCACCCGATGGGACGCGCATCGCTTATATGAAAAGCACATCGGGGCGCACCGGCCTGTACGTCCATTATCTGGGGTCGGGCCGCGATGCGTTGATCGGGACATTTGCCAAAGGCCCGGACAATCTGGAATGGTCGCCGGACGGCAAAATGCTCGCCTTCACCATGGCGGTGGAGGGGCAGAGCAAGCCGCTGGTCAAAAGTCCCAAAAAGCCGGAGGGCGCGGCATGGGCGGAACCTCCGAAGGTCATCGACCGTGCGCGCTATCGCTCCAACGGAGCGGGCTTTCTGGAGCTTGCCTACACCCATGTCTTTGTCATTCCCGCAGAGGGCGGCACTGCCCGTCAATTGACCACGGGCGATTTCAACCATGGCGGGCAATTGTCCTTCACGCCCGATGGCGCCGACATCCTCTTTTCCGCCAACCGGAATGCGGATTGGGAACTGCAAAGCCGCGAAGCCGATATCTTCTCGGTCAACGTAGCCTCGGGCGAGTTGACGCAGTTGACTGACGTGCCGGGCGTTGAGCGAAGCCCGGTTGTCGCGCCGAATCGTGGCTCGGTCGCCTATCTTGGCACGACCAACGAACGCGTGCCGTTTTTGCCGACGAATATCTTTGTGATGGACCGGGACGGGGGCAATTCCCGCAATCTGACGCAAAGTCTCGACCGGCGCGCCGGGGATTTGCAGTGGCTGTCCGACAAGGAGCTGTCCTTCACCTTCCAGAACCGCGGCGAGAACTATATCGGCGTAGTTGATATGGGCGGTAAACGTCGCGTCGCGGTCGAAGGGATTGGCGGGACTACGGTCGGCCGTCCCTATGTTAGCGGTGCCTATGATGCAGGCAAAGGCGGTGTGCTGGTCTATACCAAGGGCAGCGCCGGGCGCCCGGCTGATATCTATGTTCAGGCAAGAGGTCGCACGCGCAGGCTGACGACCCTGAACGAAGACCTGCTGGCGCATCGCGATTTGGGGCAACTGCGAAGCTTTACCTACAATTCCTCGCTCGACGGGCTGGAGGTGCAGGGCTGGATGATCACTCCCCCCGATTATGAGGAGGGCAAGACCTACCCGCTGATCATCGAAATTCACGGCGGGCCGCATCTGGCCTATGGGCCGCATTTCTCCGCAGAACTCCAACGCATGGCGGCGGCGGGATATGTCGTGATCTACGACAATCATCGCGGCTCGATCGGTTATGGCAGCGAATTTGCGAACCTGCTCCAATACAAATATTCCAGCCCCGATGATTTCGCCGATCACATGTCGGCGGTGGACTGGGCTATCGATAATGGGTTTGCGGATAAGGACAATCTGCTCATCGCGGGCGGATCAGCCGGAGGGATCGCGACCGCCTATGCCGTGGGTCTGACCAACCGGTTCAACGCGGCGATGGCGGCCAAGCCCGTCATCAACTGGGTGTCGAAGGTTCTGACAGCGGACAGCTATATCGGACAGATCCAGAACCAGTTTCCCGGCCCGCCATGGGAGCATCTGGACCATTACTGGGAGCGGTCCCCGCTCAGCCTTGTCGGCAATGTCGAAACGCCGACCATGCTGATTACGGGCGAGGTGGATTATCGCACGCCCATTTCGGAGACAGAGCAATTCTATCAGGCGCTGCAATTGCGGCGCGTGCCCAGCGTGATGGTGCGTATCCCCGGATCAAATCACGGGATCGCCAGCCGCCCGTCACGCCTGAATGCAAAGACGGATTATACGCTGGCCTGGTTCGAGAAATACAAGGTTTCGCCTGACGCCGAGGGCAAGGCGACGGAAGACTAGCCCCCGCGGGTCAACCCTCGCGCACTTTGCGCAGGAAAATCTGCACCTGCGTGCTCAGTGTGGAGGCCTGCTGTTCCAGCTCGTTCGCGCTTGTCAGCACCTGACTGGCAGCGCTCCCTGTCGACAGCGACAGATCACGCACATCATCAATATGGGCGGAGACTTTCTGCGTGCCGCTGGCCGCCAGATCGATGCTGCGCGCCAAATCCTGACCCGCGACAGATTGCTGGTCAACCGCGCTGGCGATGGACACGGCGGTTGTCTCAAGCTCTTGCACCTGACTGGCAATTGACCGCAATGCAGAGACGCTCGCACCGGTTGTGTCCTGCATCGTGCGAATTTGCTCCGCGACCTGCTCGGTTGCGCGGCTGGTCTGCATGGCGAGCTCCTTTACCTCGCTGGCCACCACCGCAAAGCCGCGCCCTGCTTCGCCGCCGCGCGCAGCTTCGATCGAGGCGTTGAGCGCGAGCAGGTTGGTGCGCTGTGCAATGGTCTGGATGAGTTCAACGATATGGCCGACCTGATCGGCAGAGGAGGAGAGCGCGGAAATCGTCTCGTCAGCCTGAACTGTCGCATCGGTCGCCAGCCTCGCCAGCGAACTGGAGGAGGCCGCCTGCCGGCTGATTTCATTGATCGACAGGGCGAATTCGTCGCTTGCCGCAGCGGCGGATGTGGCACCGGCATTGGCCTCCGCCATGCTGTCAGTAAGATCGGCGGTCCGCGCAGTGGCTTGCTCTGCCGTGTGCGCCATCTTTGTCGCGGTTGAGTGCAATTCGCCCGAGGCGGTCTGGACCCGGTTCACCACATCGCCAACGGTCTGTTCAAAGCTGCGCGCGACACTATCGATCAAGGCCGCACGGCTGCGTTCAGCCTCTTCGCGCTCACGGGTGCGCTCCTGCTCTTCACGCATTTCGGTTTCCGCACGTTCCGAGCGTTCGCGGGCCCACATTTCCAGCTGGCGGTTGGCGCGCTTGAACATGGCAAGGGCGCGCAGCATCTCGCCGATCTCGTCTTTGCGATCCCGTCCTTCAATCTCGAAAGAGCGATCACCATTGGCAAGCCGCGTCATGCCGCTTGTGACTTCCTGAACCTTTGAAACAAGGTCGCGCGACAGATATCCAAAGCCTGCAAACAGGAAGAACGCCGCCAGCAGCCCAAGGCCCCCGGCCCAGCTTGCAACGAAAAAGAAATGACTGATAGCGTCGTCGCGCATGGCGCTTGCCAGACCGGAAATATCAAATGCAAAACTCTGTGCATTTTCGAACAGCGCATCGCCGCGATCCGCGACCTCATAGGCCAGAGCTTCGGTCCTTTCAGAGCGGCCTTCGGTGCTGAACGCGGCCATCGTTTCATCGAATGTGGCGTTGTAGGCGGTCACCTCGTTGCGCAGCTGCGCAATGCGTGGTTGCAGTGTCGGCGCTTGCTCAATCAGCACCGCATCAATCTGTTCGATCTGTTCAAGGGCCGCGTCGGAGGTTTCGCTACGGCGTTGCAGAACGGCAGGCTCTTGCTCGAACAGGAACCGCGTGGTGTTGTACCGCAATTCTCCAATCGTGCCGCGTAGATCGCCGGAGGTCACCGTCGCGCCCTGAACCTTGTCAGTGGTGTCAAACCGCATGCTCGCCTCGGTCATGCCAAAGGCGAGCACAAGGCCCACAGCAATCGCCAGAGCTATGCAGCTTCCGAATATCGTATTGACCTTGGCTCCGATTCTTTGATCGCGAAACCACGCCAACCGGTCAAAGATGCTGCGCGAGGATGGGCGCGTTTCATCATCATTGGGCTGGCCGGATGAGCCGAAGTCATACCCGTCGTCCATCGCAAAGGCGGGAACCGAGTTTTCCTCGCGTTCCTCCTGAACTGTCATCATGTTCATCGCCGGTCCCCTGACTTCTTGAAAGGCTGGGGAAATCTGTGAACGAAATAGCTTAATAACACCTTTCGCATCAAAGCTCTCTGAGCCTTCGCGAAACGGGCTTCAGGTGCTTCGCACCTTGGCCAGAAATGCATCCACCTGAACGCGCAGGATCGACGCCTGATCTTCGAGGTTCGTCGCACTCGACAGCACCTGACTGGCGGCTGATCCGGTTGAAAGCGAAAGGTCGCGCACATCTTCGATATGGGTCGCGACCTGCTCTGTTCCGCGCGCCGCAAGATCGATGCTGCGCGCCAGGTCCTGCCCTGCAACAGATTGCTGATCCACCGCGCTGGCGATGGAAACGGCGGTTGTTTCCAGTTCGTGCACCTGTTTGGCAATGGCGCGCAGGGCAGAGACGCTGGCCCCGGTCGTATCCTGCATGGCGCGGATCTGGTCGGCCACCTGTTCGGTTGCGCGGCTGGTCTGCATGGCGAGTTCTTTGACTTCGCTGGCAACGACGGCAAAGCCGCGCCCGGCTTCTCCGCCGCGAGCCGCTTCGATGGAGGCGTTAAGAGCAAGCAGGTTGGTGCGCTGCGCGATGGTCTGGATCAGTTCGACGATCTGCCCCACTTGTTGCGCGCTGTCCGAAAGGGCCGATATCGTTGCATCGGCTTCAGCAGCCGAGTTGGTCGCATTCCGCGCGAGCTGCGCGGAGCTGGCGGCCTGACGGCTGATTTCCCCGATCGACATTGCAAATTCGTCGCTAGCCGCTGCGGCCGCGGTTGCGCCGGTGTTTGCTTCTTCCATCGAGGCACTGACTTCGGCTGCGCGAGTGCTGGATTTCTCGGCTGTTCCGGCCATCATTTTCGATGTGGTCTGCAACTGGGTTGAGGCTTCAGCAACGCCGCTGACCACATCGCCAACGGTGCGTTCAAACTGATCGGCGACGTCTCGCAGCATACGCTCGCGTTCATGCCGCGATTCCTCCTTCTGCATCTGGAGCCGGGTCTGTTCGTCCAGTTCAGCTCTTGCCTTCTCCGCGCGTTCTTTCCCGAGCCGTTCCAGACGCTTCCCTGCCCGATGAAACACTTCCATCGCGCGGGCCATATCGCCAATCTCGTCGCGACGCTGCTTGCCGGAAATCGTCAGATTGCTGTCGCCTGCCGCCAACTTGTTCATTTCGGCCGTCATCTCTTTGAGAGTGCCGCCCACATTGCGGTCAAAATAACGCAAAGCGGCAAAGGTCAGGGCCGTCAGCAGGCTGACAAGGCCAGCCCATGCAATCAACAGTGTCGAGATGAAAGCAGCGCTTTCGTCTGACATAACCCTCGCGCCCGTGTTCAACGTATCTGCGAGGTTGCGGCCAGCTTCCAGTGTCAGACTGCCGGTTGCCTGAACTTTCGCGGCGCTGGTCTCGCGGCGGAACAGATTGGTGCTGTCAGGGTCGAACGCATCAATCTGACGGCGGAAATCTGCGATGCCTTCGCCAATCAGCTTCAGGCTTTCAGCAGCATCTGTGTCATTGCCAAGAACCTTCTCCCTGAGCGCGGCGACCTTTTGGTCGGCCAGTTCAAGCCGTTCCAGAGCCGCTTCGGCCCGCACATTCTCGCCTGTCGCCAGCAGCATTTCACTGTGCCGCTGTGCCTCGCTAAGGGCGGTTACGAGCCGTTCTGCATCCATGGAGTAGTCATACTGCGCCGCGATCTGCTCACCCCGGTCGCCAAGCTGAAAATAGCCCGCGAACACGATCAGACCGGCGATCAAGGCCACGGAAAGATTGAAGCCGTAAAACGCGCGGATCTTTCCGCCAATCGAAAGTCCGGCGAACCAGTATGCAAGGCCGCGCACACCAAACCCGGGCCGATCATTGTCTGCGGCCTGTGTCTGTGCATCAACGCTCGCGCGTTCCGCGGCAAGATCTACGGCTATTTCCTGCAAGGCGGTCATGCGGCCTGCTCCCCTTGGTGCTGGGATGCATGATCCCTGGATTGGGCGGTGCCATTTTGTGATAAAGCGGCGGTCACGTTTGCGATCCCAGAGGCTTTTGCCTCCATCTGTGCATCGTACAACCGGTCAATTTGCGAGGCGGGCAGAGCCTTATAATAAAGCCAGCCCTGAAGGTGATCCGCACCAGCGATCCGGGCCATTTCGGCCTGCTGCTGCGTTTCGACCCCTTCGGCGGTCACGCTCATGTTGAGGGCCCGTGCCATGGCAATGCTGGAAAGGATCATCGCACGGCTGCCATCGTCATCTTCGGCCTGCATGACGAGAGTGCGATCCAGTTTGAGCTTTTCGAACCGGAACTGGCGCAGGAATCCGATGGAGGCATAGCCGGTGCCAAAATCATCCAGGGATATTTGCACGCCAAAGCTGCGCAGCAATTCAAGGCTGCGCTCTGCCACCACCGGATCAAGGACGAGGCAGGTCTCGGTGATTTCCAGTTCAAGCCGGCGAGGGGGAAAACCGGTTTCCTCCAGCAATTCGCCCAGCTTGACAGGGAATTCGGGATTGCGCAGTTGCGCGGCGGAAATGTTCACAGAAAGCGTGATCGTGTGCCACCGCTTTGCATCGCACAGGGCTTGCCGCAAAACCCAGTGGCCAATCGCGTTGATTGCACCGGATTCCTCAGCCACCGGAATGAAGATGTTGGGGCTCACACTGGTCCCGTCCGCCCGCGTCCATCGCAGCAGCGATTCCACAGCAACAATGCCGCCATCGCTCGCATCAACAAGCGGCTGATAGACCAGCGAGAATTCGCCATTGGTCAAGGCTGCCCGCAGATCATCCTCGATCTCGCGCACGGCTTCGCGGCGCTGGTCGAATGTTTCGTTGAACCACGTGCAGCGCATCTTGCCGCCGCGTTTTGACATATACATGGCGACATCGCTGCGGCGCAGTAACTCGGATGACCCAATGCGATCATGCGATGTGCTGCGTGCCAGACCGATGCTGGCGCCAACGGTGATGCTGCGGTCGCCGACCTGAACGGGGCTGGAGAGCTCTTCAAGCAAGCCCCTGCAAATACCTTCAAGGATTGTGCCTGCCACCGGGCCGCCCATTACAGCGGCAAATTCATCGCCGCCCAAACGATAGCACTGCGCCTCCTCGCCGCAGGCTTCTCGCAGCATTGTCGCACATGACTGGATCAGCATATCGCCAACCGCGTGCCCGTAATGGTCGTTGACCTGCTTGAAACTGTCCAGATCAATAAGGGCGATCGCAACCTCTTGCCCGTCCTGCGACAACCTGTCGATATCGGAGTGGAGGGAGCGCCGGTTGGGCAGACGGCTCAACTGATCCGTAACGCCCATGGATGCCAGTTCGCGTACATTCGAAAAGCCGCTCTTGGCGAGGAAGAACAAGGTCGCGGCGTAAATGACAGCGCCCGCAATCAGGAGCGGAGCAGGGGAGACAAATTCGATCTGGTCACTGGCAATCACGACCAAGGCAATGAGTGCAAACACAAAGCTTATCGTGGCAAGCGGCAGGCCTACCAATCCAAGTGGCGTCAAACGCAGTGGCTTGCCGGTATCAGTCACCAATGTCCCCAGTCTCCGCGCACACTCTACAGATCGAACGCCCTTGGAATTTGCTAAAGAGCAATGGCTAAGGAAGCGTAAAATATGGTGGCGGCGCCAGCCACTCAGTCGGCCACGGGCAGATCGCCTGTCAGCCGCGCGCCACCGCCCGTTCTGATTGCATGTGCACGCCATCGGCAGAGCGCAGCTGATACAGGCTTGCCCGCTCCGGGCTGGCTTGAAAGGCGGAGGTCTGGCCAACCACGGTTTCGCCCGCGCCCAGCATCAAGAATCCGTCATGGGCCATTGCGCTGGACAGGCGGGCAAAGGCGCGCTCGCGTGTGGGCTGGTCGAAATAGAGCAGCACATTGCGACACAGGACGAGGTCAAACCGCGCCCGTGCCGGGGGTTCGCCCAGCACATTGTGCTTCTGAAAGCGAGTAATCCGGCGGGTTTCGTCCTTGATCCGCCAGCCCTCGCGCGTTTCGTCGAAATGGCGCAGCATCTCGATAACGCCAAGCCCGCGCTGCACTTCGAACTGACTGTAAAGGCCGCTGCGGGCCGCCTCGATTGCGCGAGCGGAAATGTCTGTGCCCAATATGTCGATCGTCCAGCCGGCCCAGCGTTCGGGATTGTCCGCGAACGTCATGGCGAGGCTGTGCACTTCCTGTCCGGTCGAACATCCAGCACACCACACAGAGATGCGGCGGGTGTCCGCGCGCCGCTTCGCAATTGCAGGCAGGATGTGGTCGGGCAACTGGTCGAAAGTGGGCTTGTCGCGAAAGAAATACGTCTCGTTATTCAGCAGCGCTTCGACCACTTGCTGAGCCAGAGCGCGCGATTCCGCCGCTGTTTTCTGTCCACCAAGCAGGCATACCAGCTGATCGGCATTGCTGATGCCGTGCTCGCGGAAAACCGAAGACAACGCCGTGCTGACGCGCCAGCGCCGGCTCTCGGTCAATTGCTGGCCGGTATGCTCGGCGAGAATGTCGGCAATAATCTGGTGTGAGGCGGGGCTGGCATCCATCGGTAGTGTCAATCAGCCCCGCTCTTGTGCGACGCTGTCTTTAGACACGTTCTCCGGGCGCGCGGGGCCACTAACCACTTCAAGCACGGCATCGGCCAGGTCTTCTGGCGGAGCGACCAGAGCGGTGAGCCCTGCCTTGCTTACCGCGCCAGGCATGCCCCAAACCGCACTTGTGCTGGCATCCTGAGCATAGATTGTGCCGCCAGCCGCAACGATGTCTTTCGCCCCTTCGAACCCGTCGCGGCCCATGCCCGACAATACGACAGCAAGCACGCGCCCGTCGCACGCGGCGGCCAGACTGGAGAACATCGGGTCAACCGAAGGCAGGCATCCGCTGGGGGCAGGTTCCGCCAGAGTGCGCGTCACCAGCCGGTCGCCGATGCGCCGCACCGTCATGTGTCCATGGCCCGGCGCAATCGCGACTTCACCCTTGCGAATTTCCGTTCCATCCTCGGCAATGACAGTGCGCCGGGCACAGGCAATTTCGACCTGGCGGGCAAACACCGGAATGAAAGACGGCGGCAGGTGTTGCGTTATCAGGATCGGCAGGTCGAAATCGGCAGGCAATCTGCGCAGCATAATGTTGAGCGCATGGATTCCGCCGGTAGACGCGCCGATGGCCAGAACCTGAGGCGATCTGACGGGGCGAGACTGGCGACCCTCGCCCTGTGGAGCGTCGGTCCTTGCAGAAGCCCGGGACGCTGTGTCCGCCACATTCGCTGCGTCATCTGCCGCTGCGCATTGCGCCTTTGCGTCACCCAGCACGCGGATTTTGTCGAGTAGCTGGGTACGGTATTCTTCGTTAAACCCGCCTGGTCGCGGTTTCAGCATCGTATCGGCGGCACCCATGGAAAGCGCCGAAACGGTATGTTCTGCGCCATCCGGTGTCAGCGACGATACAACCAGAACCTGCGCGCCTTTTGCGGTTTGCAGAATTTCCGGCAGCGCTTCGAGGCCGCCCATACCCGGCATTTCCAGATCAAGCAGGATGACGTCCGGCTGTATCCCCGCCAATTGCGCGATGGCGCGCTCTGCGCTGCTGGCTGTTCCGGCGATGGCCATGGCCGGATCGCTTTCAACCATGCGTTTGAGGATGGTGCGCACAGTGAGAGAATCGTCGACGACCATCACTTGAATTGCATCGTCACCGGCAGGCTGCTCCAATGGCGCAGCCGGGGCAATTGTACGGCGCAATCGGCTCCCGGTTGAGCCTTCGGGAGGTGTGACGGGCGCGTTCATGCGAAGCCGACTAACTGCAACTTGATCTGAAGCGTTTCGTGGTCGAACGGCTTCATCACGTACTCGTCCGCCCCGGCAGAGATCGCCTCGCGGATGTGTGCGACATCGTTTTCCGTCGTGCAAAAGACGACCTTTGGCTTGTCGCCCCCGGGGCGCTGGCGCAGCTGGGTGATAAATTCGATCCCGGTCATAACCGGCATATTCCAGTCAAGCAGCACGACATCGGGCATCGCCGTTTCGCAGGCGTCCAGCCCTTCCTGACCATTTTCAGCCTCATCGACGGCAAAGCCGAGCGTTTCGAGAATATGCCTCGAAACCTTGCGGATTACACGCGAATCGTCGACGATTAGACAGGTCTTCATGGATCACCCTTTTCTGACCTTGGTGACGCTAGGCGTCAGCGGTAACTAATGGATTAAGCCGCGGCTCCGATTGAATCTTGCCCCGCGATGAGCGCTTGCAAGTCAATCAGCAACGCCGGGCCAATCGCGGTTTCAACCATGCCAATCGCGATGCGCGACCATTCCGGCCCAAAACCGCCCGGAACACTGCCAACGCCTGACTGGCCAACGGCAATATCCTCAATCGCATCGACCATCAGGGCATAGGAATGCCCATCGACCTGCACGACCGCCGCGCGGTGATCGGTCGACCATTCGGTTGACGGCAGACCCAGCGCACGGCGACAGTCAATGACTGTAAGCGCCTGGCTGCGAAGGGCTGTGATACCGGCGATATAATCCGGGCTGCGCGGTACTGGCGTGATGCTGCCCAGCTCAATCACCGACTTCACATCATGCGCGTTCAGCGCGCAGCGACGTCCGGCGATCTGGGCCATGACGAGCAGATCGTTCATGCGGCTTCTCCAGATGTCTTGTTATTCACGGCCGCTTGCGCGCGCGCCATGCGCAGCGCTTCGGCCAATGCCGCGCGGTCGTAGCGGTAGATTGTTTTGCACCCTTGAGGCGCATCGGGATGATCGCGCAGGCGGATGATCGGTCCGGTGATCGGCAGTTCAAGCGCTTGTGCAGATTCGTATTCATCCTCGAACCAGATCGAGAGGATGTCCTCTGCGCTCTCGCTGTCGGCGGCGACAATCTCATACCCCGCCGATGCGACAAGCGGAGAGAGGATCGTGCGCGCCCAGTCGCTATCTGGGAGGCGACATTTGGGCAGATCGACCTGTGCTGGCGGCTCGCCATAACGGGCGAATACTTCGTGCCCGTCGATCACCGATATGGCCTGGCCCTCAATCAGCGTTACCCCTTCGATCATCGGGTCATCCTTGACCGGTTTGAGCGGGCTCGCAAGGGCGGCTGCATCGTCAATATCGCGCACGGCATACAATAATTCGCAAGACCCGTCCGTCAGCCTTAGCAAACGCACCTTTTCGGCGGGCAGCGGACCGTCAGGGAGCCCGATCAGCGGCAGAATGACCCCGTCGATCACTGCACGGGGCGAAGCACTCGAAACATCAATTGCATGCGCCGGGGCGGTCTCGATGCGCTGGACCAGCTCAAGCCGCACTGCGCGGCGGCGACTTTCAAAGTCGGTGAACAGCATGACCCGCTCACTCGTAAGTTCGAACTCGCCTTGCGCGATTTCTGTGCGGCGTTTGGCAACACTCCGTGTCTCCGAAACCAGCCCCTGATTAAGCGCAATGAGCGGCAGATCGAGCACAAGAATGGGCTGTCCGTCATCCAGCAGAGTTGACCCGCCATACAGATCGGATTGCATGATGCTGCGTGGCAGCGGCTTGACCACCAGATCGCTGATCGAATGGATCGCATCCACCTCAAGCGCGAACAAATCTCCGCTGGCGAGCCTGACGAGGATGAAAATTGCATTTTTGCGGTCTTCCTTGCCCGCAATTCCGAGGACATCTGACAGCGAGATGCACGGCGTTCTCTGGCCACGGAAGGTGATCAGGGACGTCTCTCCGAGCGTTACGAATTCGATCCCGCTGCTGCCCATATCGACGACCTCTTCGACATAGCTTTGCGGGATGGCAAAGCGCTGATCGCCGACAGTCACGGTAAGGCCGGAAATAATTGCCAGGGTCAGGGGGATTTGCAGATAGAACAGCGCACCTGTCCCAGGCGTGCTGGTCATCTTGATTGATCCGCCAACCTTTTCGAGGTTGGACCGGACCACATCGAGGCCCACCCCGCGCCCCGATATTGTGCTGACGGAGGCCGCTGTCGAAAAGCCGGGTTCAAACACCAGTTGCAGGATCTTCTCGCGGTCCATCTGTTGCAGATCGGCTTCGGAGACGAGACCCATGGAAAGCGCTTTGGCTGCAATCACATTCTCATCAACACCGCGACCGTCATCGGTGATGACCATCGAGATTTTGTTGCCCGACTGGCGCGCTGTGATGGAGACGACGCCGCTTTCCGGTTTGCCTTTCTTCAAGCGTTCCTCGGGCGTTTCCAGCCCGTGATCAACCGCGTTGCGGATGATGTGAGTGACCGGATCGCGGATCATCTCGATCATTTCGCGGTCGAGCTCGACATCGCCGCCCTCAAGGTCGATCAAGACCTTCTTGCCCAGATCCTCGGCCAGATCACGCACCAGTCGGGGCAGAGCGTTGTAAAGCGTTTCAATCCTCTGCATCCGCATTCGCGTAATCGCATCGCGGACATCGGAAAGAATCGTAGTGAGCCGTTCAAACGGGCCGTCGATTGTCGGTTGGTTGCCCGCCTGGCGCAGCCTATGCGCCAGATCGTTGCGAGCCAGAACCATGTCGGACACACCGCTCATCACCCGGTCGAGCAGATCGACGGGCAGGCGGATTGTGCGCTGGACCACCGGCGACGTATTCTGCGCGGTATCGTCGGCGGTCTCAGGGAGGGTTTCGGAGGCGTTTACGTCCGGTTCAGCGCTCCCTGTGTCACCGGCTAAAGTGGCCTCAGCCCCTTCGGTCAGCGCCGCCACCAAAGCCTCATCATCGCCATCGGGACACGAACCTTGTGTCTCAATCGCCTCGATCATGTCCATGATACGGTCGATAATTGCGAGCACAGCCGAAACCAGAGCGGTATCAGCCTGCCTGCGGCCAGCGCGCACATCGGCGAGCACATTCTCGGCTTCGTGGCTAAGGCTCGCGAGGCGCGGAAAGTCGAAAAAGCCGCAATTGCCCTTCACTGTATGAACAAAGCGGAAGATCGCATCAATGCGCGCGCCATTTTCCGGATCGGCTTCCCAGGCGATAATCTCGCCCTCGCTTGCCTCCAGCATTTCGCGTGTTTCTGCGACGAAATCCGCCAGCAGGTCGTCCATCACCAGCACGCTCCCATATCAGTAGCCTCCCGAGGAACAGGAGGATGCTTCTATGGACGGCGATGGTTAACGAAGGCCTACGGTGGCCCTAATGGGCTCAGGCGGTCGCCGTTTGCCTGACTTTGCGGCCCAGCACCCACCAGACAAGGATCACGCCGGTTACCGCACCAAAGACATTGGCGGCCAGCTCCGATGCGTAAATTGCGGAAGACCCCCAGCTTGGCACCAGCAGAATCGAGAAGGGCAGCATCACAAGGAACACCCGCGCGATCGACTGGCCCAGAGCGAAGGAGGCCTTGTCCACCGCATTCAGGATCCCGTTTGCCACAATCAGCAGTCCGAACCCGGCATATCCCCATGCCGCGATATTAAGATAGAGCGCGAATTCGGCGACGACGCCAGGATCATCAGTAAAGAACCCTGCGAACCATTCGCCCGCCGCAAACAGCACAATTGCCATCGCCAGCCCCCATACAATGCAAAAGCCGCCAGCCCAGATCGCAGCCTCGCGGGCTCTGCCGAACTCTCGCGCGCCCCAGTTCTGGCCGACAATCGCTCCGATAGAGCCGGACAGCGCCAGCAAGGGCACAGTCGCAAAACTCTGCAATCGCCCGGCCGCGCCAAAGCCGGCGACAGCGTCTTGCCCCTGCGCCGCGATGATAGCGGTCAGGATCGAAAGGCCGATCGGGTTGATCGCGTTGGAGAACGCCGCTGGGCCAGCGACTCTGAGAATGGCGACGGCAGGGTCCACCAGGCTGGTGTTTCTGAGCAGGCTGAAATCGAGGGGAATATCCGTGCGCCGGATCATGAGGAGTGCAAACACCACCCCCACGCTCCAGCCTATGATCGTCGCATAGGCAGCGCCGACAATGCCGTATCCCGCAAATCCCAGCGCGCCGGTGATAAGCAGCGGGTCAAGGATCCAGTTTGCGGCGGCATAGGAGATATTCACATAGCTCGATTTGCGTGCCTCGCCCTGCGCGCGAAGCACACCGCTAAAGCCCATAATGCCTAATTGCAGCGGAAAGCCGAGCGCATAGGGAACCATGTAAGTGCGAATAAGTGGCCGCACGGCTTCCTGCGCATTCATCAGCGCGAACAGCGGATCAATCAGCAGATACAAAGCGGCCGACAGCACGATACCTGTGACTATGGCAAATGCGATCCCGAAATTGGCGCGTTTGGCGGCCTTCGCATGGTCGCCTTCGCCCAGAGCGCGGCTGACCATAGAATTGATCCCGACCATGACCCCCACACCGAGCGAGGACAGCGCAACGCCAATCGGGAAGATGAACGATATCGCCGCCAGAGCATCACTGCCCAGCTGACCGATGAAATAGGCATCCACCAGCCCGATAGACATGATTGCCGCCACACCAACGATGCCGGGCAGGGTCTGACTGACCAGATGCCCGGTGATCGGACCAGTTGTCAGCTTACCCCTTTGCGAGGCCGCTTGCTTTTGGAAAATTTCACTCATTCAACAGCGCGCCTAATAAGCGCTGGAACCGGGCGCAAAGCAAATAACCTATGGCCGCAAATAGCGCGTGTGTGCCGATGATACGCGTCACATATGCGGAGGGTTCCGCCGCGCATGTTCCCCACGCCTTTCACGAATGCTTGAACCATGCCCCCATCCCATGCGATACAGGGGAAAGTTTAAGGATACCGACAGGACAAACCACGATGGCAACGCAACTCAAAACCGGCAGCGTCGAAGACCAGTGCAGCAGGGAAGAATGGCAGGCGCGCCTTGATCTGGCGGCATGCTATCGGATTTTCGATCACCTTGGCTGGTCAGAATCCATCTATAATCACATCTCGCTAAAGGTGCCGGGCGAAGAGAACACGTTCCTGATCAACCCGTTTGGCCTGCTGTATGATGAAGTGACCGCGTCCAACCTCGTCAAGATTGATGTTGAAGGCAACAATGTCGGCCCGTCGCAATATATGGTGAACAAGGCCGGCTTCACCCAGCACGCCTATTTCCATGAGCATCTGGGTGCACGTGCGCACGCAATCTGCCATGTCCACACCACGGCGACGATGGCGGTGTGCAGCCACAGGCAGGGCCTGATGCCGACCAATTTCTATGCCTGCAATTTCCAGGACCAGATCGGATATCACGATTTTGAAGGCGTCACAGTGCGGGCCGAAGAAGGCGAGCGGCTGGTCGAAAACCTCGGCGATCACACGATCCTGATGCTGCGCAATCACGGGCCTGTCGTCATGGACAAGTCAATTCAGGGCATGTTCGTGAAGATGTGGGCGCTGCAACGCGCCTGCGAAATTCAGGTCGCGACGCTTGGCATGGGTGATCCGCAGGTTGTGCCGCAAGAGGTCGTCGACGTGCATCAGCGCGACCTGTCTGTGATGCAGTCGCAGGGCGGGGCAGGCGTGTTCGATTTTGAAGCGTGGAAGCGCCGCGTCTCCCGGATTGATGACAGCTGGCGCAGCTGATCTGTCGCGCCGCGCTGTCCATAGTTTCCCGTTTGCATAGGGTGCGCTGATGTCGCGCATGACCATCAATGGCCGCCCGGTCGAGTTCGATCTCGATCCGCGCATGCCGCTGCTTTACGCGCTGCGTGAGGCGGCGAACCTTACCGGCACCAAAAGTGGTGGAGGGCAGGAAAACTGCTCGTGTGGAGTGTGCATGGTGATGGTCGATGGTGTCGCGCTCAGGTCATGCCAGATCACTCTGGCAGAGGCCGAGGGGCGGATCATCACCACAATCGAGGGGCTGAGCAAGGATCGCTCCCATCCCGTGCAACAGGCGATGGTCGCCGAACAGGCGATCCAGTGCGGCTATTGCACGCCGGGCATGGTGATCGCGGCGGCGGCTCTGGTGCAGCGCAATCCCGCGCCGACCCGCGCCGAAATCGAAGCCGCAGTGCCCAATATGTGCCGCTGCGGGGTCTATCCGCGGCTGGTACGCGCCATTGAGCGGGCAGGGCGCGTGACACAGCGGCGCGAAAGCATTAGCGCCGCACCGCCGCCTGACATCAGCGCGGCGGATGCGGCCAAGGCTGTGCCTGCCCTGACTGATCCGGATGCGAAAAGGCCTTCGCAAGGCGACACGCCGGGAGGCTGAATCAAAACCGCCCGGTGATCGCGAGCCGTGCGTTGAGCGGTTGGCCCACGGTTGCCTGATGGGTGGCATGGCTGTTCGGGAAATATGTCGTGTCCGTCAGGTTCTCGACATTCAATTGCAGCCGGAAGCGGTCGTTCACATCCCACCATGCCGCCGCGTCAAAGCGGGTGTAGGCGGGCAGAACAGCGGTGTTGCCATTGTTGATGAAGCTTTGCCCCTGATGGGTGAAGCCTGCACCAAGGCCGACTGTGTCTGACACGGTGAAACTGTTCCATAGCGTCACCATGTTCTCGGGCAATTCGCGCGGGCGCAGACCTGTTGGGCCGGAGCGGTTCACCTGCTCGCCTTCGAGATAGCTGTAGCCTGCCGAGATCGTCCAGAAATCGGTGATATAGCCGTCCAACTGCACCTCAAACCCGCGAATGCGCGAATCGATCACATCCAGCGTCGCCGGATCATCGTCGCTCACCTGGGGCGAGCTTTGCTCAATCTCGAACACGGCCATGGTCAGGCTTAACGCGGGATCGATATCGACCTTGATGCCCGCTTCCAGATTGGTGAACGTGTCCGGGTCAAGCGAGTCCGCGCTGTCGCCCAGATCAGAGAATTGTTCACCCGAACGCGGCAGGAAGCTCTCTGAATAACTCGCATAGATCGAGATATTGTCGCGCGGTTTCAGGATCAGGCCAGCGCGCGGGCTGATCTCTTCATCCTTGCGGCTGCGAAAGTCGGGATTGGCCGGGTCGGTCAGATCGTTCACTTCGATGTCGAAACTGTCGAACCGCGCGCCGAGCACAATATTGAGCCAGTCGGTCAGCTTTACCTCGTCCTGAATATAGGCGGACAGCACATCAATCGTGACCCGCGTATCATCGTTGAGGACGCTGAACGTGTTGGTCGTCGCGATGCCGTCGGCATTCACTCCGACATTCCCGCGCAAGGCGATGGGCCGTGTCGCCAGAAAGTTCTCGCGGTCATTTCCCGATGTGTCGAAGAGAGAATTCAGCCGGAACTGGTCCGATGAGGTGTTGATATACTCGCCGCCGAAAATGATCGTGTGATCGATGCTGCCGGTCTCGAATTCGCCGACCAGGTTGCCGGACAGAATCAGGTTCTGGCGCTGGGTGTCATCAATATAGCCGTCGAGCTCAACGATGTTGGTCGTCTCGTCGTAATCGGTGGCGAAGAAGTTGGAATAGACCTTGTCATAATCACCATAAAATGCGGCGAAATTGCCTTTCAGCCCTTCGGAAAACTCGTGGCTGAGATTGGCGCGCAAAAGGTGCGCTTCCAGCTGCGTGAAGTTCTCCGTCTCGTCGCCAAAGGTGATGTCTGTCAGCGCTCTCACCGGGCGACCATCCGCTCCGGTAGGGATGCCGCGATCCACAAAGCGTTCATGATTGGCGTATTCATAGGACAGGTCCAGCACCGTCGCATCGCCCAGTTGGAACCGCGCCGTCGGATTAAAGCCGATCCGGTCGCCATCATAGAAGTCGCGGTGGTTGTTCAGCCCTTCATAGGCCGCGTTGATCCGCACAGCCGCATTTTCGCCTGCTGCGATGTTCAGATCGCCCTGAACGCTGAATTCGCCGAATGTATCGACCGCGATCTGGCCCCCGCCAAAGGTGGAGCCGACAACGCCTTTCTTGGTCACGCGGTTGAGAATACCGCCTGTACCCCCGCGCCCGAACAGCAAGGCGTTGGGTCCGCGCAGGATTTCGACCTGTTCAAGGTTATAGAGACCGCGATAATACTGCACGTCGTCGCGCACACCATCGATGAAGAAATCGGCGGTGGAGCGCACGCCGCGAAACACGATGGCATCACGGTGCCCTTCACCTTGAGAGGTGTTTACGCCCGGCGTATAGTCGATAATCTGGCCGATGCTGGTCCAGCCACGCTCAAGGATTTCCTCCTGCGTGGTGATCGTCAGGCTTTGGGGGACGTCGATAATCTGGGTCGGGGTTTTCAGCGCTGTGACCTGATCGGAATACAGGATATCACCGGTAACGATGATACGGCCTTCCTCGTCGCGCGGTCGTTCGGGAGCTTCTGCGCTATCCTCCGCCCAGACAGGCGCAGCGATCAGCGCAGACGTGAGCAAAAGCGCAGTGCGCGCCGACTTGATAA
>JBARXS010000130.1:0-5105 GCA_049647465.1 Erythrobacter sp. | reverse complement strand
GCAATCTGGTCTGCGACGAAACGCTTGCCTATCGGGGTCGCAAGGAAGCCCGCGACGAGCACGAATGGCAGAAGCAGGATCGCAATCGCCCAGCCCAGCCGCTTTGCCCAACGCCGCTTGCGTTTACGCGGGGCTGCTTCTTCAGCCTCAAACTCGGCTTCGTCAAAGGTATCAAGCTCTGCCATCAGAAGGCCTGACCCAGACTGACATAGACCGCGACGGGCGAATCAAATTCATCCGGGTTCAGCGGCACGCCGACATCAACGCGGATCGGACCAAAGCTGGTCTTATAGCGCACGCCGATCCCCGCACCGAAACGAATGACGCCGAAATCGGGCGTGGTCCCGGTCGAGACAGAGCCCGCATCGACGAATGGCACAACCTCGACCGCGCCATCCAGGAACGGGGTCTGGATGCGCGCTTCCAGATTGAATTCGACCAGAGAGCGCCCGCCGGTGGGGTTGCCATCATCATCGCGCGGCCCAATCGCCTGAAATGCATAACCACGCACCGCGCCGCCGCCGCCCGAATACAACCGCCGCGTAGGCGCAATGTCAGTAACGCCTGCGCCATTGATTGTCTGGACATGCGCACGCCCGGCCAGCACCGTGGACCCGACCGATTTGTAATAGGCAGCATCCACGCCTGTGCGCATATAGAAGCTGGTCTGACCCTGTGTTCGGCTGAGATCCGGGGACACCTCGCCGATCACGCGAAAGCCGGTGGTCGGATCAAGCAGGTCATCGCTGCCATCCAGAACCGCGCGCCCGAACAGGCCCCCGATCAAATATTCCTGGCGCGGCTGGTTAGTGGGGAAGAAGGTCGAGTTGCGCTCGTCACTCAACAGAACCTCACCGCCAACAGCCCAGCTAAAACGTTTCTGAAACAACAGGTTGGACACTTTCTCAAATGTCCCGCGCAGGGCAATCGTGCGCGCGTCAATCGCATCGGTGTCAATATCGCTGGCATAGGCGTCAATGGTCAGGATCTGGTCGCGTGCGCGGAAATTGGAGCGTTGAAAGCTGACACTGGCGAGCTGTTCCTGTGTGCCGACAATGCCGCGCAGCCGCAGTGCGCCTTCGGGCGGGAACAGGTTGCGATGTTCCCACCCCGCCTCAAGCCGAAAGCCTTCCTCTGTACCATAGCCAATCGCGCCGGAAATCGTGCGCAGGGGCGCACGCTCCAGATTGACATCGAGAGCAACCTCGCCCGGCGTATACTCGGTGGGCGCGCGCACTTCACGCGGAGTGATCGAAGCGGTGGAGACAAGACCCGTCGCCAGAACCGCACGGCGCAGATCGGCCTGCAGGCTCGCCTGATAAGCCTGTCCGGGTTCAAACCGGGCAATCCGCGCAAGGTGACGGCCCGAGAGGAAATCAGGGTCATCGCTCTCCACAGCGCCAAAGACATAGCGTCCGCCCGGATCAACCGGCAGCGTCAGGTCGCCCTCCTCGCGGGCGTGATCAATCAACAGGGATGGCTCTCCGACGGAGGCGAAGGGATAGCCGCGCTCGCCGATTTCGACGCGCAGATCTTTGATCTCCTCGGGGATACGGTCAGCATAGAGCGGATCGCCGGGCGCGATTTCAAACGCGCTGATCAGCTCGCCGCCCTCGGGCATCGGTTCGTTATCGAGCTCGCCCAGGTTGATGCGACCAAACCGGTAAAGCGTGCCCGGCAGAATATCAAAGCGCACCTGCGGATCGCGTGCCACCGCTTGCGCCTCATCGCTGTCACCATCGCCGCGCCGCCCGCCGGAAAGCTGGCGGATCACTTCGCCATTGTAATAGCCATAGGTCCGTAAGACCTCGACCAGCAGATCCTCATCCGCCCGCGCGCGCGCAGCCAGCTGCGGGATCGTATCCTCGCCGCCGTCCAGCGCCTCGATTGTGGAAAGCGCCCTGAACCGCTCGATGAAACTGGTGCGTTCGGGAAAGCGGTCATTGTCTTTCGGAAAGGCGAGGATCAGCTCATCACTAAGCGGGACTTCCTCCAGTTCCGGCAGTTCCACAAGGTCAGGCGCGTCAATGGCGGCGAGCGCTTCAACCTGCGGGTCCGCTGAGAGCGGCTCGGGCATGGAGACCAGCGCGGGCGGCGGTGAACCTTGGGTGCCTTCACTAAGGATGGACGGTTCATCCCAGTCGGCAAACCAGCCACCTTCCAGGGCCGGGGGCGCAGCAGGGACGGATTGCGCTTCGGATTGGCGCGCGGGCTGAGTGCCAACGCCGCCGCTTGCCCATTCCGCAGAGTTCTCCAGCGCGCTGTCAGGAATAAGATCGCGCAGCGAAGCCGGCGGGGGTGTGACCGGTTCCGCAGGAGTTGCAGGATCATCCGATGGTGCCGGTTCAGCTTGCGGCTCAACCGTCTCTTCTTGCGTCTCCGGCGCACGGCTCTCCTGCGCCGCAAGTGGGGGGCAGGAAATGGAGAGCCCTATCGAAAGGGCCCATGTCAGACCGGTAAGACGCAAAAAATATCAGCTCTCAGGGAATTTAACAGGTTGTCCGTCTTTACCCCGTGCACCGTCGAAAGTTCCATCTGCTTTAGCCCGCGGAGCCGTCGCTTCAGCGATAAGACGGGCCTGTTCGTCCTTGTCCATCCGCTGCCAGCCTTCACGCGTCAGCTTTTCAAGCGGGCGATAGCGCACTTTATACGCCATGCGGGGCGATCCATCGACCCAATAACCGAGATATACGAACGGCAGACCATCGCGTGCGGCGCGCAGGATGTGGTCCAGAATAATGAAATTGCCGAGACCCGCGCGATCCGTGTGTTCGGGATCATAGAACGAATAGATCATCGAAAGCCCGTCGCCCTGACGGTCTGTCAGACAGGCCCCAACCAGTTTGCCTTGCGAGCCATCGGTTGTCGGCTCGCGATATTCAACCACATAGCTGGTGACAGGCGTGTGTTCGACCATGTCGGCATAGTCGAGTTCATCCATAGCCGACATCCCGCCATCGGGATGGCGCACGCCCAGATATTTGGTGAGCAATTCAAACTGTTCGTCCGTCGCCCAGGGGCGGCATTCGGTCACGACAAGATCGCTGTTGCGCTTGATATCGCGCTTTTGTGTGCCCGACGGTTTGAATTCCGAGGCAACCACACGCACAGAAACGCAGGCCTGACAATCCAGGCAGCTGGGGCGATAGGCGACCGTTTGACTGCGGCGGAAACCGATGCGGCCCAGGGCTTCATTCAGCTGGTCCGCATGCGCACCCTTCAGCTCTGTAAACACCTTCCGTTCCTGACGGTCCGGTAGATACGGACACGGCGCGGGGCTCGTCACGAAAAAGCGGGGGAAGCGGATCGGAGCCGTCACGGGTTGGCTGAGTCCTTGGCTGGAAAGGCCTTCGATGAAGGCGGGTGGGAATCGGCAATGTCTTTATTAAGACTTCGTTATGCCCTCTCGGGTTCCCGCGTAAAAGACCCTTAACCACAAATCAGGGTGAATAAAGGCTTACTTTGCACATTCCGGGCACATTTTGCCGCCTGAACTGCCGCCATATCGGACCGGTTTTTTCCGGATGCGCGTGCGGCGTCGCAGTTTGGGACGGCCCGCGTTTCAAAGATGAATTTTGCACGCAAACTGCCCGATCAATTGGCCGATCAACTGCCCGATCAACTGGCCGAATCACCGAGGCAAGGTTCAGCCTAATTGAGCTCAACCACGTCCACTGCGTAATTGGCACCGCGCAGCGCCGTCACCAGCTCCTCAACCTGCTGCGCATTGCGCGCCTCGCATTCGATATCAGTGATCAGGCCCTTTGCCGGGAGCGTTGTGAAAATGCGCTGATGGTAGATTTCGATGATGTTGACGTTGTGCGCGTCAAACAATCGCATCACCTTGAACAGGGCACCGGGGCGATCCTGCAACGTCACGCGCAGCCGCGCGAGGCGGCCCTGACGCGCCAGGTCGCGCAGCAGGACATTGGCCAGCAGCCGGGTGTCGATATTGCCGCCGCACAGAACCAGACCGATAGTCTTGCCCGCAAAGCGCTCCTTATTGGCGAGCACGGCGGCCAGCCCGGCCGCACCCGCCCCTTCGACCACCGTCTTTTCAATCTGGAGCAGCAGCGCCACGGCCTTTTCCAGATCCGGCTCATCGACCAGCAGGATATCGTCGACGCGCTCCTTGATAACCCTGGCGGTAAAGGCACCGGGCCGTTTGACCGCGATCCCCTCTGCCAGCGTATCTCCGCCGCACGCAGCGTCACCGCCTTTTATGCGGGCAAACATGCTGGGGAAAAGCGCGGCCTGCACGCCGACCACCTCGATATCGGGGTTGGTGGCCTTGGCTACGGTCGCCATGCCGGAGATCAATCCGCCGCCGCCAATCGGTGTGACAAGGCAATCAAGGTCAGGTTTTACCTCAAGCATCTCCAGCGCAACCGTGCCCTGCCCCGCAGCGATCAGCGGATCGTCAAACGGGTGCACAAAGGTAAGGCCGCGTTCAATTTCCAGCTCGCGCGCATGGGCACTGGCATCATCAAACGTCTCGCCATGCAGCACAACATTACCGCCCACGCTTTCGGTCTGCATCACCTTCACCGTTGGCGTGGTGCGCGGCATGACGATGGTGACCGGCACGCCCAGCCGGGTGCCGTGATAGGACAGACCCTGCGAATGGTTGCCGGCGGACGCAGCGATAACGCCGCGCTTTTTCTGCTCGTCAGTCAGATGCAGCAGGGCATTGAGCGCGCCGCGCTCTTTATACGCGGCGGTGAATTGCAGGTTTTCAAACTTCAGCCAGATATCTGCACCGGTGATCTCCGATAGCGTGATCGAGTGCATCATCGGCGTTTTGACAACGGCACCTTCGATTCGCCGGGCGGCGGCGCGCACATCCTCAATCGTAAGATCGGCGGGAGTGGCGTTGCTCTCTATCGGCGGGGTCTCGGTAGTCGTTTCCATGACACGCGGCACTAGGGCGTGCGCGGTGCAAGGGCAATCGGATTTGCGCAGCCTTCAGGTCAGGCGTTCGCGGAGATTGGCAATCGGGCGATAAGCCATTAGGCCTCCAGCAATATGAGCAATTCAACACAAATCGCCTTCATCGGCCTTGGCGTGATGGGCGGCCCGATGACCGGCCATCTGGCGCGCGCAGG
>JBARXS010000129.1:0-6763 GCA_049647465.1 Erythrobacter sp. | reverse complement strand
CAGGCAGGACGTGGAGGATGATCTTGTCCGCATCGACCCCGGTGATCTCCGACGCGGCATCCCTGACGACGTGCGGAACCTGCGTCGCGGTCCAGATCGTAACCTGGTCCGGCTCGACCAGCACCGTTGCGCTCAGCGGTTCCATCGCCGCATGGGCGAGGAACGGCGTGCGATATTCCGCCGCGATCGTCTCGGCCCCGTCAGTCGCCACGTCAACATCTCCGTCATCACGCAACTGGCTGTTGTAGTCACCTGACGCATGGGCGGCGGTAAGAGTCTCCCACATCTCATCGCTGCTCGCCGGATATTCCGGGGCCAGCCATTCGATCTCCAAAGCCTCGGCCCCGCGGAACGCGAACCAGGTGTTTTCGGCGATGACAGCCAGACCCTCGTTCACCTCGATAACCGAGCGCACACCCTGAATCTCACGCGCTGCTTCGGCGTTGTAGCTGGCCATGCCGCGTCCGCGGCCCGGATTGGCGCGGACCGCAGCATGAAGCATGCCGGGTATGGTCACATCGATGCCATAGTCCTGCGTTCCGGTCGATTTCGCTACGATGTCGAGCCGCTGAGAGGGCTTGCCCAAAAGCCGCCATTCGCCCGCTGGGCGCAGCGCGACCTCGGTCACTGGCTCGATCTTGGCCGCTTCGGCGGCAAGATCGGTATAGGCGACACGCGCCCCATCCGGCATGATTACATGGCCATCCTCGGTGCTAAGATCGGCTGCGGAGATCCTCGCGCGCGCTGCTGCGGCAGCCTTGAGGGTTTCACGCGCAGTGGCCCCGGCGCGGCGCAGCGTTTCGTGGAGGTCGGCGGTCGATGACGATCCGCCCGTGAATTGCGAGCCTGAAAGCCGTGCGACCGTGACCATCAGATCGCGCACCGAGGAAGCGACTGCGCCGTGTTCCCATGCAGGAAAAGGCAGCCCATCGGCAGCAACGGTTCCGTTGAAATAGGCCGGATGAGGCTGACCGGGATCGAGCGTGGCGCTGGCGGGGTCGATATCCAGTTCCTCGGCGATCAGCATCGCCTGGGTTGATGCAATGCCCTGGCCCACATCGGCGCGCGGCACGATCAGCGTGATCCCGTCTGAGGTGATCTTCACGAATGGGGTCAGCGCCGCCTCGCCCTCGCCCAGATCTTTCAGCAAGGGGTTGGGCGTCGGACGGGTCACGTAATAGGCCCCGAATGCGACACCCCCAGCGATGGCTACAGATCCGATTAGAAAGGTGCGGCGAGCGATGGTTCCTGCGCGACCCATGGTTCAGGCCTCCCGCTGACTGGCGGCGGCTAGCTTGATCGCCGAGCGGATGCGCGGATAGGTTCCGCAGCGGCAAAGGTTTCCGGCCATGGCCGCATCAATATCGGCGTCGGACGGGTCAGGGTTGTCTTTGAGCAAGGCTGTGGCCTGCATGATCTGGCCCGATTGACAGTAACCGCATTGCGCCACCTGATCGGCTATCCATGCCTGCTGCAAGGGGTGGAGCGCTTCAGGCGTGCCTAGACCCTCGATCGTGGTGATCGGTCCCCAGACATCACCCAGAG
Organism: Erythrobacter sp.; assembly: GCA_049647465.1. Taxonomy (GTDB): domain Bacteria; phylum Pseudomonadota; class Alphaproteobacteria; order Sphingomonadales; family Sphingomonadaceae; genus Erythrobacter. The sequence goes on along the minus strand of JBARXS010000129.1, from coordinate 5,218 downwards.
CCACCTGGCATGATCGCACGGCTTCACCGGCAATATGCACCGTGCAGGCACCGCACTGGGCGATGCCGCAACCATATTTGACGCTGGTAATGTTCAATCCATCCCGCAATGCCCAGAGCAGCGGCATGTCCGGCGGCAAGTCCACCGAAAAATCCCGGCTGTTTATAGTGAGTTCCACGGCGCCCTCCTGCCTGCAGCGAGGCAGTGCTTGGCCTCAAACTGTCTTCAAAGTAGGTTTGCCTGTCGACCAGAGCGATATGCAAATGCAGTCAGACATAGGCAAATTCGGTCAATAGGTCGTCATTATCTGGCCATGGGCCCTGCTGCGTGCCATCCAGCGTCACCTCATCATGGAAGGGCACATGGCAAGCTCCGAAACCTATTCGCTCTTTATGGCGACCGACGTTGCATGCCGGATCCTCGAGATCGATCCGGACACAATGCTCCAAACGGCTGGCATCGCCGCTCGAGCGAGCGCGGGATTGGAACTGCGGGTGTCGGTCGAGGAGTATTTCGCGGCCTGGAACACAACTGCTGTTCTTTCGCCCCGCGCCGATTACGTGCCCTATCTGGGTGTAGCGATAGCACGCGGGCCGGTGATTCCGGTCTTTTTCACGCTGTCATGCGCGCCTGACATGGAAACCGGGCTGCTGCGCCTTGCGCAATTCAAATCTTTGCTAGGCCCTACCCGAATGCGCGTGTTCTGGGACGGCCCGCTGCTACGTATCGAGTACGAGAGTGCGGATAACCGGATTGTGATGCCGCCGAGTCTCGGTGCCTTGCAGATCGTGGTCATGGTCGAATATATTCGCGGCGCCTCTGCGTATCATGTCCGGCCGGTACGGGCGGGGTTTGATGGATCAGAAGAAGAGCGGCGGCAAATCGCAGGTCATCTAGGGATCATGCCCGAACGGTCCGAGGTCGCCTTCGTGGCCTTTGCTCAAGACGACGCCAAGCGGCGGTTCATCTCGGAAAACCCAAGCGTCTGGGCCGATGTTGAGGAGGATCTCAAGCTCAAGCTGACCGCACAGAACGCTCGTGTGCCGATGGCAGCCCGCGTGCGCGGCATGCTAGTCGATCTGATACCGACGGGCCGAACCGGCGCAGAAGACGTCGCTGCTGCGCTCCAACTCAGTCGCAGCACACTGCAGCGAAGGCTGCGCGAGGAGAATACCAGCTATCAGGCCGTATTGGACACAACCCGGCGAGACATTGCGGTCCGCTACCTCACCAAAACCAACTTGCGATCGGAAGAGATCGCCAGTGTTCTGGCCTACAGCGACGCTAACAGCTTTTCACGGAGCTTTCGCAGGTGGACAGGCAAGGGGCCAATGGCTTTCCGTGAAGAAGCAATAAGCGGCGTGGAGTGACCTGAACCTGACGCTCAGGTTTCCTTACATTTTTTGCCGATTCGGCGATCATCGTATTTTCCCAAGAGCGGTTATCGGAGCCTGCCTGACGGCCGCAAATATAGTCATATCTTGATGCGCTCCGCTAGGATAAGTGCCTCGTCGATATCGACACCAAGATTCCGGACGATGTTCTCTATGCTGGAATGGCCCAGCCAATTCTGCACTGCACGCAGATTTGCGGTTTTCCGGTCTATCCCGACTGCCTTCGTTTGCCGTATGGAATGGGCGCCGTAATTCTTGCGCGGCAACCCGGCCGCAGTGATAAGGGGGATCCTCGATCCGAATGACGGCAAGACCTTGCTGATCGGGCAACTCTCAATCCATTGTCCCATGAAGCTCGCAGTTATCATCGTTAAACGCGATCATCGCTTGAACTGGCACAAAACGGTTTAGGCTCACTCCGCAAGAGCAGAATATGCTGATGCCCAATGAAGGATCTCGTTGGCCTGACACAGCTCACAGAAGTCGCGTTCCAGCGCTTGCCGCTGCCCCCCTCTGCCTTCTTCCCCCATTAGTGAAGCGTCTGCGGTGGGCAACCAATCTTGTCGGCAACCGACAGCACGGCCGAACAGCGCGACGAATATTCGACCTCGCGATTCAATATAATCCGCACCGCACGGGCGTGAACCTCGGGCGACAGCTTATTCGTTATCTTGCTCAGAAGGACTCCGCCTACTCAAAAGTTGGAGCCTCCGGGAAATGCGGGACGATTCAAGGTCACCACATGCCTCATTCTGAGGGTGACCTTACACAGTTGGCTTGGAGGCTAGGACCCCGTTCACCGCCTTTTGCCGGAACTCCAGTGGCGCCAGACCGGTCCACCTTCGAAAGCTGCGCGAGAAACTGTTAGCATCGCTATAGGCCAAGACACTCGCGATTTCTTCTGCGCGAAGTGTCGTTTTGGTGAGATAGCGCACGGCCATTTCCCGCCGCATTGTGTCCAAGACCGTCTGATAAGTTGTCTCTTCTTCGCGCAATCGTCGCTGCAACGTGCTGCGGCTAAGCCCTAATGCAGTAGCAACGTCTTCCGCTCCCGTGCGCCCGGTCGGCATGAGGTCGACCAATATCCCTCTAACCCGAGCAGAAACTAGCTGACGATCATTTTGAGCAGCGAGTTGAAGCTTCAGATCTGCCTCGACATCAGCCCAGAGTGCAGGGTTCGCGGAAATGAAACGCCGTCTCACATCTTCCGGCGAAAACGCCACGAATGCGACATCCGACCACTCGGGCATAATCCCCAGATGACCGGCGATCTGTCGCCTCTCCTCATCAGAGCCATCGAACCCCGCCGAAACCGGCTGAAGGTGATGTGCGGTGGCCCCGCGGACATCTTCAATCAGGACTACGATCTGCAAAGCCCCGAAACTCGGCGGCATGGAAATCTGAGGGTCGACACTGTCATATTCGACGCGGAAACACGCGCCATCTGCGAACACGCGCATCCGGGTCGGCCCCAGCAATGACTTGAAATGCGCCAGACGCATAAGACCTGTTTCCAGGTTCGGTGCACACGTTAAAGTGAAGAAAGCCGAGATTACCGGTCCGCGGGAAATCGCGACGCCCAGATGGGGAAGGTAATCGCTGCGCGATGACAGGGCTGCTGTTGTATTCCAAACATCGAAATACTGGCCCGCTGAGACCCGTAATTCGGTGTGACCGTACTCCAGCTGGCCAAGGCCGGCCATATCCAGCATGACCTGCGGGTCGATCCCGAGGATTGGACAGGCAACATCAGTCGCCATGAACAGAGAAAAGGTTGCTGAATCTTCCAATTGCGGATCCACTAAAAAATAAGTCTGAGTGGCATGGAGTGGGTCCCGTGACTAGCTCGCGACAGTCTTTTGACCGAATTTGCCTACGTCTGACCACGTTTGCATATCGCTCTGCGTATCCGCCCAGCCTACTTTCTATAGTGAGCAAGGCCGAACAGCGTCGCAAAACTGGCTGGAGAGATCTGTGGAACTCACTGTACACAATAAGGATTACCGGACGGACATGCCGTTTCTTCTGGTGCTGCGGGACGGGCTGAACATGACCAGCACCAAATATGATTGCGGCATTGCACAATGCGGGGCCTGCATTGTTCATATCGATGTCAAGGCTGCGCGCTCCTGTGAGGTAACGCTTGGGACGGCTTGGCGCCGCGTGACGACAATCGAGGGTCTTGGGCACGCCCGATACGGTGCAGCAGACGAGGATCGCCAATGCTCGTCGTGGCCGCCAGCCAGGCTGTCTGCACCGCCGTCCTGTAACAGAAACCGTCCGGGGCTTTCATGCCCCACCCCGTCAGAGAGGAACGATCCGTGACTGAAACCATTTATCCGAAAGACCGCACCGCGCTGCTTTTCATCGACCCCTACAACGACTTCCTCGCCGAGGAAGGCAAGATGTGGCCTGCTCTCAGCGAGGTTGCCAAGTCAGTTGACCTTCATGCCAACCTCGCCCGGGTCCGCACGGCGGTGCGTGAAGCTGGTATCCCTATTTTCATCCTGCCCCATCATCGCCACAAATCCACGGATTTTGAAGGATGGGCGCACCTGACGCCCTCACAGAGTGCGGCGCATGAATATCAATTGTTCGCCGTCGATAGCTGGGGTGGTGAGTGGTATCCGGGCTTTGGTCCCGAAGCCGGCGATATCGTCGTCAAGGAGCATTGGGGCGCGTCCAGCTTCGCCAACACTGACCTTGATGTGGAATTGCGCCAGCACGGGATAACCCATGTCATATTCATCGGTCTGATTGCCAACACCTGTATCGAAACGTCGGCACGCGTTGCAGCCGAGCTCGGTTATCATGTGACGCTGGTCCGCGATGCCACAGCAGCGATGTCAGCAGAAGCAATGCAGGCAGCCCACGAAATCAACGGTCCAACCTATGCGCAGGCCATTCTTACCACGGCAGAACTGCTGCAGCAGATCCGCCACGCAGGGAGCGGCGCTTGAAATCGGCGGCACATCGCAGATTATTCGTAAGGAAACAGCAATGATGAATACCCTCTTAAAAGCCTTTGTCATTATCGGTGTCTTTCTCACCAACACGATGGAAACATCAACGGCGAAGGCGAATACCCCACACCCAACCGATACGTTGGAAACATCACCGGCGGACGCGACTATCCCATACCCAAAGGGCGCGACCGCGCTTCTTTCCATCGATCCTTACAACGATTTTTTGCCCGAGGACGGCAAGATGTGGCCCGCCCTTAGAGAGGTCTCCATAGCGGTCGATCTTCTTGCCAATCTGGTCAAGATCCGTGCGGCCGTGCGTGACGCCGAACATCCGATCTTCATCCTACCCCATCACCGCCACCGCGCCGGTGACTTCGAGGGTTGGGCCAATCTGACGCCGTTTCAGGCCGCAGCCCATGAACGCCAGATGTTCGCCGAGGGCAGCAGGGGCGGAGACTGGTACGAGGGCTTTGGCCCTGAAGCTGGTGATGTTGTCGTGAAGGAACATTGGGGGGCATCCAGCTTTGCCAATACCGACCTTGATGCACAGCTGCGCCAACACGGCATCACACATGTCATCTTGGTCGGGGCGATCGCCAACACCTGTACCGAAGCGACGGCCCGACATGCGGTTGAGCTTGGCTATCATGTGACCCTCGTTCGCGACGCGACCGCGGCCATGTCTCCAGAAGCGCTGCATGCCGCGCACGAGATCAATGGCCCGACCTATGCGCACGCCATTCTCACCACAGCGCAGATTGTGCAGCAAATCGGCGTTGAGGCGCAGTCAGAGTGATCCTGGGCCACGCCGCAACGACGCTGGTTGCGAGGCGCGCCGCGCCGGAAATGCCGTGGTGG
>JBARXS010000128.1:0-21813 GCA_049647465.1 Erythrobacter sp. | reverse complement strand
CGATGCCCTGATATTCTTCGCGAATGTCGGTCCAGGCGGTGTTGTAATCCTCTGGCGCAACGCTGCCGTCAAACAGGCTCCAGCGATACCGGTCAATCAGCAGGCCGAACGGCAGGAACGCCACCTTATCCATCGCCTGCCGCAGCAGCAGGCCGATATCCTTATCCGCGCTCGGCACCTGATCGGGCTTCAGCATGTCGATCTGCACCAGATATTCCGGCGTGATCGACAGCGCAATCATGTCACCAATGGCTTCATGAAAGCCATCATTCGCACCGGTTAAATGGAGGAAGTCCTCCTTGTTATAGGCGCGCTGGTAATAGTTGTGGCCGAGCTCATGATGGATCGTGATGAAATCATCGGCGTTGGGCTTGATGCACATCTTGATGCGAAGATCGTCGACATTGTCCACATTCCACGCGCTGGCATGGCACACCACTTCGCGGTCGCGCGGCTTCGTGAATTGCGAGCGTTCATAGAAGGTTTCGGGCAAAGCCTCAAAGCCGAGTGAGGAGAAGAACTGTTCGCCAATCTTCACCATCTGCGCCGCATCGAGGTCTTTTTCCGCGATCAGATCGGTCAGGTCATAGCCGATATCACCTGCCCCCTCCGGCGCGACGAGCGGATAGATATTGCCCCATTCCTGAGCCCACATATTGCCCAGCAGATCGGCGCGGATCGGGCCGGTTGCGGCCTGCACATCGTCGCCATACTTCTCATTCAGCTTACGCCGCACATAGGTATGGAGCGCCACATATAGCGGCTTCACCTCCTGCCACATGCGCTCGGTTTCAGCGGCGAATTCATCCGGGCTCATGTCATAGCCGGAGCGCCACATCGTGCCGAGGTCATCAAAGCCAAGCTCTTTTGCGCCTTCATTGCTCAGCGCCACCATGCGGGTGTAATCCTCGCGCATGGGCGCGCCGACATTGTCGTGCCAGCTGGCCCACATTTCCGCCAGTTCCTGGGGCGTACGCTCCAGATTACCCATCTCCGCCTCGATATCGGAGCCGTTGATCACTTCGCCATTCAGTGTTCCCTTGCCCTGTCCGTAAGCCGCCCCAAGCCCGGTGGCGATATCGGACAATTCCTCTGCCGCGCCATCACGTGAGGGTGCCGGAAGCGAGATGCCGTACCGCATCATCTTCAGCTTGCGCGTAACCTCTTCGTCCAGCCCTTCGACCTGCGCATATTTCGCGGCGGTGTTGGCGTAAGCGACGCTCATCTTCGACAGCTCAGCACCGTATTGCGAGGCGAGCGTATTGGAATCGTGATTGATATTGGTCGCATTGAGCCACGAGACATGGGCGTATGTCTTCGAGAAATCGGCCATTTCAGCTTCGACCATCGCGACCCAGTCCTGCGCGCCCTGCGGCGTCATCGGGAAGGTGTCTGATGCCTCGGCTGTAGGCTCCGCCTTTTCCATATGGCCATCAGCCAGAGCGGGCGTTGCGGCGCACATTACAGCGATAGCCAGAGCGGATGATTTAAGCGGTCCAATGAGCTGGTTCATAGTTGCGATCCTGAAAACATGATTAAAAATGAAATTTGTGGCCATTCCTGCCGGTCGAGGCAAAAGATGTCCCGGCCATGAAGTGCCGCTAGCCGTATTAAGCGAGACTGAGGAAGCGCACAATCGCCTCGCCCAGTTCCGGTTTGGTCACGCTGTTCAAATGCGTGCCGGGCACCTCGATATAGGTCGCCTCGGGCAGCATCTTAGCGAGGTCTTCGGCGGAGCCGTTGTCGTGGTCATCCTCACCGCAGATCACGCCGGTGGACATGGCAATATTGGCCAAAGCGGCCAGGTCGAAGCTGTCCATTGCGTCCAGCAATAGGCGCGCGGCCACTCGGTCCACGCCTTGCGATTTCAGAAAGGTGCGCGCGGTGTAGAGCGGGCTGCCCGGCTTGACCGTGTCAAACTCGTCGATCACGCGCTTGAAATGATCGGCGCGCTTGCCCCAGTCGGCGAGGCCCGCCACACCCATCCCGCAGGCGATCAGGCGGCGCGGCGTCAGCACACCATTGGCAACGGCATGCAACGCAGTGCGCGCACCCAAAGAAAAGCCGACGAGGTCGTATTCGCCATCCTCCAGCCCGATATGTTCGACCAGTGCCAAGGCGTCGCGCACCAGCACACCGGGCGGATAGGCCGCGGGATCGCGGGGCGCATCGCTTTCACCATGGACACGAAAATCCATCATGATCGCCTCAAACCCCGCATCGGCAAGCCGTTCGTGATGGCCCCATTTCGACCAATTCATATGCGCGCTGGAGAACAGGCCGTGGAGCAGGATCACAGGGCGGCCGTCGCCCCCATCGGGTCCGTGGCGGTGTACGGCAAGGCGGGTGCCGTCGAACGATGTGAAAAATTCGGTTTCAGGAGCAACAGTCACGCAGTTAACCTCAGCATTGTCATCCACTCTTCCGGCGTCGCCGGCTGTTTTTCCCATTGCGGGACATCCTGCGGAAGGGCGACCCATTTTTGCCGGCTGCTGGTCCAGATATGCGCGACCGGTGTCAGTTCCGCCGCGTTATCCAGAGAACCACCCTTGATAGTCGCCATTCCCGGTCGGTTTGCCCCCTGATGGTAGAGCCTCGATCCGCATGTGGGGCAAAAATAGCAGTCGGTGTAGGAGCCGCTATCTGTTGGACGCCGCCAGACTTCCAACTGGCCCTGTATCTCAAGGCTCGTAAGGAAAACCGGCACCGATAGTCCGAACGCGCTCGCCGATTGCTTCTGACATTCGCGACAATGGCAAGCATATACAGTCAATCGCTCGCCTGCGATTGCATAGCGGACTGCGCCGCACTGGCATCCGCCGGCGTAATTCATCGGCGTCATAGTCTTTTGACCAGCCCCTTTTGCTCCATGCGCCACTTCGCCAGCTCGACCCGGTCCTGCCCGAAAAACGGCTCCCCATCAAAGACCAGCGTGGGCACTCCCCAATGCCCTGCGGCTTCGAGCGCGTCCTGATTTTCGGCAATCTCGCCGTCCAGCGCTGCGGCATCATTGATTGCGGTCGCCTCCAGCGCTTTGAGGTCAAGGCCGGCGCGCGCGGTTGCCTGCGCCAGATGCTCGCCCTCGTGCCAGTCGTCGACTTCGCCGGAGAAGATGATGCGTGAAACTTCAGCGGCAAAGGCCAGACCGTGTCCCGTGCTGCTGGCCGCCTGTCCCAGCCTGCAGATCCTGCGGATCAGAGGTTGCTCGGCTGCGATTTCACGCGTTGCCAGATTTTGCACCACAGGATCGGGGCGCGGCCAGCGATAGGGAATGCCCAGTTTCTGCGCGACACGCATCGAGTCCATCAGGATATAGCGCGGCGTATTGGGGTTGCCGCTGAACAGGATATCAGGATCACGGATCGCAATCGGCCAGACAACCCGCAGCGCGATATCGAGGTCATACTCCTCCGCCATCGCCCGGTACCGCCCGACCGCAAGGTAGGAATAAGGCGAGCGAAAGCTGAAATAGAGATCGGCTTTGAGTGTCATCTGGTGTCTCCCGTCACCGTTTGTGCGCCTTCATCTAAAGAAGCATGCTACCTGAAAAAGCACTGCGTCCCCGCATAAAGCACCGAGACCGCATCGTCCTCTATGATACCGCCGACCTTGTCACCCAGCGCGAATTCCTCGCCCAGAGTGCTGTCCGCGAATGGCGCAAAGCCTTTCGCTTCCTGAGCCTTCGCGCGCGAAGTGCCGACCTGCACGTCGCCAGCCACCGCAATGTCGTCCCGGGCGCCGGACACGAACCAGCCCACCAGAGACCCGTCCTGAAAGTTCAGGATCAGGTCTTCGCCAAAGCGGGCAACATCCACCGGACCTGCACCGCATTCTTCGTTGGTTGCCACGTCCGAAGTCACGCCAAGCGCGCGCTCAACCGCCGCAATCACCTCGGTCTGGCCCGCAGCATAGTAAAACGCATCGGTCCCGGCGGCGAGACCATCTGCGCGCAGCTCAACCTGATTGGCCGAAACCTGCGGCGAACTGGCCCGCAACGGCTCCTGCCCCGGAGGCGGCACGCCCCCACTGTCGCAGGCGGCCAATGCAATTGTCGCTGCCAATATAATCAACCCGCGCATCGCTCAGCCCTTCTTCAGATGCCGGCGCCCGAGCAGTTCCGCGATCTGCACCGCGTTCAGCGCCGCGCCCTTGCGCAGATTGTCAGACACACACCACAGCGTCAGGCCGTTCTCAACCGTCGGGTCTTCGCGGACGCGGCTGACATAGGTCGCGCTATCGCCCGCGCTTTCCACCGGAGTGACATAGCCTTCATCCTCGCGCTTATCGATCAGCATGATGCCGGGCGCCTCGCGCAGAATGTCCTGCGCTGCTTCTGCGCTCAGCTCTCTCTCGAACTCGATATTGATCGCTTCGGAATGGCCGACAAAGACCGGCACGCGCACGCATGTCGCGTTCAGCTTGATCTTGGGGTCGAGGATCTTCTTGGTCTCGACCATCATCTTCCACTCTTCCTTGGTCGAACCGTCATCGAGGAAGACATCGATATGCGGAATGACATTGAAGGCAATCTGCTTGGTAAAAACGGCAGGCTCTACCGGATCACCGACAAAGATCGCGCGGCTTTGCGTAAACAGCTCGTCCATGCCCGCCTTGCCCGCGCCCGAAACCGACTGATAGGTCGAGACGATGACACGCTTGATCGTGGCGGCATCGTGCAACGGCTTTAGCGCGACGACCAATTGCGCGGTCGAGCAATTGGGATTGGCGATGATGTTGCGCTTTGAATAGCCGTCAATCGCATCCGGGTTCACCTCGGGCACGATCAGGGGCACATCGGGCTCCATGCGATAGAGCGAGGAATTGTCGATCACCACGCAGCCTGCTGCCGCCGCTTTGGGTGCGTATTCTTTCGCGGGGCCACTGCCTGCCGCGAACAGGGCGATGTCCCAACCTGCCCAGTCGAAATGCTCGATATTCCTGCATTTGAGCATTTTGCCACTGTCGCCAAACTCCACCTCGGTTCCGTGGCTGCGGCTGCTGGCGACGGCGGCGACTTCCTCGATCGGAAACTCGCGCTCGGCCAGGATCTGCATCATTTCACGCCCGACATTGCCGGTCGCCCCGACGACTGCGATCCGATAACCCAATTCACATACTCCAATTCAAATGATTTGCGCGCCTCGCTTACGTCAGTAACGTCGCTTGGCCAAGGGCAAGAGGCGGGATAGAGGCGCGAAAGACATCGGCATGGATACGCACGAATGGCGCGGCAACGCGAAGTATTTCGAGTTTCAGGGGCACCAGATTGCCTACTGGACCGGCGGAAGCGAGGACGCGCGGCCGCTGCTGCTGGTGCATGGCTTTCCCACCTGCGCGTGGGACTGGGCAGCGATGTGGGAGACTTTGGGCGCGAGCCATCGCCTGATTGCTTGCGACATGCTGGGCTTTGGCCTCTCGGACAAGCCGCGCGACGGTTTTGGCGGTCCAGGGAATGGCAAGGGATATACGATCCATTGGCAGACGGACATGCAGGCCGCACTGCTCGCCCATCTTGGCGTTGGTGATTTTGATGCGCTGGTGCATGATTACGGGGTCTCGGTGGGTCAGGAAGTGTTGAACCGCCAACAGCACGGCACCGGCTTTTGCGCAAATGGGCCAGAGCTTGGGCAGTGCCTGTTCCTCAATGGCGGCATCTTCCCCGATCAACACCGCCCGCGTCCGATCCAGAAACTGGGCGTTTCGCTCGTCGGTTTTGTTGTCGGCCTGCTGATGAGCCGCAAAGGCTTCGGCAAGAGTTTTTCGGAAGTCTTCGGACCGGACACCCAGCCCAGCGAGGCAGAACTGGACGAATTCTGGAGCTTCATCAGCCATAATGGCGGCAACCGCATCACGCATAAACTGCTGCACTACATTGCAGACCGGCGCACGCATAAGGCGCGCTGGGAGGCAGCGTTAGTGGGCGCGCAGGACCGCATCGGATTGATCAACGGCGTACTGGACCCCGTCTCGGGCCGCCACGCTTATGACAGGTGGCGCGAAGTGGTCCCGGACGCACGGCACCACCTGATCGAAGGCGTCGGCCATTACCCGCAAGTCGAAGCGCCAGAGGAGGTCGCGGCCAAAGTGCTGGAGTGGCTTGGCCGTTGAGCCTTACTCAGGCGGCGTGACCCCGTGGCTTTCCAGAAAGCGGAAGATCGTATCCCACAGATGCGGCGAGATGTTCGGACCAGATACGCGGTGCGTGTAGCCGGGATACAGCATCATCTCGAAGGGCACCTTGCCCTCTTGCAGCACACTGATCAGCTCTGACGAGTTTTCAAACACCACATTGTCATCCGCCATGCCGTGGATCAGCAATAGCGGATCGGTGATCTTCGTCGCATCGGGGATCGCGCTGGCGGCGTCATAGGCCTCTGGCACTTCGCGCGGGTCGCCCATAAAACGCTCTGTGTAGTGGGTGTCATACAACTCCCATTTGGTCACCGGAGCGCCCGAAATGCCGGCCGCATACAGCCCTGGATCGGCCTGAAGCTGTTTCAGCGTCATATATCCGCCATAGGACCAGCCATATAAGGCGATCTTGTCCCCATCGACGAAATCAAGCGTCTTGAGATATTCCGCGCCGCTCTTCTGATCGCGCACTTCAACGCCGCCCATTGCGCGATAGATCGGCTGTTCGAAATCGACCCCGCGATTGGCCGTCCCGCGCCCATCCAGCGCAAAATAGATATACCCTTTATCGACAATCGCCTGAGCGAGCGCCCCGCCCCAGCCCTTGTCCACGATCTGCGGTCCGGGTCCAGCATAGTGATAATAGAACACCGGATATTGCTTGCCCGGCTCCATTTCGGGTTTCAGCATCATGTAATGCAGATCGGTGCCGTCCTCGGCTTTCAGCGTGCCGTATTCGGGTGCAACGTGGCTGGCGAGATAGGGTGCATAAGGGTGATCGGCGTCCAGCGCGTTTTCCTCGACCCATGTCAGTCGTTTGCCGGATGCGTCCGCCAGATAGCTTTGCGGCGGCTGGTTTGGAGCAGACCGGGTGACGATCATCTGGGTGCCCGTCTTGTCCATCACCGCGCTGTTGGTAAACGCGGGATCGGTGATGCGCGTGGGCTCTCCCTTGCCATCCAGCGGCGCGGTATAGACCTGCTGGGTCAGCACCCCTTCTGTCGCGCGGAAAGTGAACACCCCAGCGTCCTCATCCACACCAAGCAGCGCGGTAGCAGGTTCAGCCAGCCGGGTAATATTGATCGACGATGATAGCGAGGAAACCGGCTTGCCCTCGTCATCCGTCAGCGTTGAGGTCATGCGCATTTCTGAAAGACCTTCAGGCAGATCGCCTTCGAAGACCCGGTAGAAATTGCCAATGCCATTGCGCTCGGACCACCACAGCAGGCTCCCGTCTTTCAGAAAGCGGTAATTGTCGCTGAGGTTGATCCAGTAATCGTCCCGTGCGGCATTCTCGCGAAACCAGAACTCGGTCTTGCCGGTTGCGGGATCGACCTTGAGCATATCGAGCACGGTCTGTTCGCGGTTCTGGCGCTGAACGTAAATCGCGCTGCCGTCCGGTGCCCAATCGACGCGCGCGACATAGATATCCTGCGGGTTTTCAGAGTCGTAATAGGCCGGAGCCTGGGACTCGCCCAGATCAATCTTCACCTGATTGCCGCCATCCGGGTCCATCACGAACAGCTCGACAATCGCATTGTCGCTGCCCGCCACCGGATAGCGTTGGTCGAAAACCTTGGTGCCCGTCGCGCCAATGGCTGCGCGCGTGACGATGCCCACGGGGCTTTCATCGGTGCGCTGGACGACGATGCGGTCATCATTGGGCGACCACCAATAGCCGTCCATCCGGGCCATCTCTTCCTGAGCGACAAACTCCGCCTCGCCCCAGCGGATCGTATCGGCCTCTTTGGGAGTGATCGGCGTGGCCTCTTCGCCAAACGCGCCGACCCACAATTGCCGGTCACGCACAAACGAGACATAGCCCGACTTGCTGGAAAGTTTGGGATTAAGCTCGCTCTCCTCGGTATCGGTCAGGCGCGTGATATCCGCGCCCTCTGCGCCAAGCTTGGCGAAATACAGATCGCCGTCCAATGGCACCAGCACGCCCGATCCATCGCTCGACCATTGATAGGCGATGATGCCTTTAAGATTGCCGACCCGCGCACGCTCGCGCTGCATCTTTTCATCCTCGGACAGTTCGCGGCCCGAAGACAGCTTCTCGCTGTCCACCAGCATCCGCCATTCGCCGCTCGCGATCTCGTATCCCCACAGATCGTAGCGTTCGGAATCCTCGTCCCGGTTGCGCAGCAGGGTGAGGAATTTGCCATCAGGCGAAAGCTTGGCCTCACGCGGGCTCGACCCGTTCAGTGAAGGCGAGGCAAAAACGCGCTCGAATGTAAGGTCAGGGTTTGCTTCGTTCATATCTTTGTCTGCCAAAGCTGGGCTTGCGATAAGTGCAGCGGCAGCGGCGAAGATCGGTATGCGCATATCAAGGAAGGCCCCTCATTTGTCGTCATTGCGAGCAGCCAAAGGCTGCGCGGCAATCCAGTTCCGGAGCTGGATTGCTTCGTCGTGTAGTTTATCCTGAGCGCCTGCTGCAAGCAGGCAGTCGAAGGGCTCCTCGCAATGACGAAAAGGAATAGCAATACCTTAACGAAAAAGGGCGGCCCCTACGGACCGCCCTTTCAAACTCGTTTGAGCGAGACTTAGCTCTTGGGAGCATTATCCCGACGTTCCGCAATGCGCGCACGCTTACCGGTGCGGCCACGCAGATAGTACAGCTTGGCACGACGCACGACACCGCGACGCACCACGGTGATGCTGTCAACGATCGGCGCGTAGAGCGGGAACACACGTTCCACGCCTTCGCCAAAGCTCATTTTGCGCACGGTGAAGTTGGAGTTGATGCTGCGGTTTGACCGGGCAATCACAACGCCTTCAAAGTTCTGGATACGCTCGCGCGTACCTTCCGTCACCTTGACGCCGACGCGAACGGTATCGCCGGCCTGAAATTCGGGAATGTCCTTGCCAGCCTTGGCAATTTCTTCCGCTTCGATCTGCTGGATCAGGTTCACTGGTCCTTATCCTTATCTATTCGCCGCGCGCCAGAGGCAGACTGAACCCGAGCGCCCTCATGACGCTCCCAAAGGTCCGGCCTGCGTAACCGAGTGTCAGATTCGCTCCTTGCCTTACGCCAGGCAGCGATCTTCGCATGATCCCCCGATCGCAGCACTTCGGGGATCGTGCGCCCTTCCCATGTCTGAGGTCGGGTGTATTGCGGGTACTCAAGCAGGCCGTCCTCAAACGACTCTTCAGTCCCACTAGAAGCCGCGCCCATTACGCCGGGAAGCAGCCGAATGCAAGCATCGAGTATGGCAAGCGCCGCCGGTTCGCCCCCGCTCAGCACGATATCGGCAAGGGAGACCTGCTCAATCTCGGGCCGCGCGTCGAAGAAGCGCTCGTCAAAGCCCTCGAAGCGCCCGCAGATAAGGGTGAGGCCGGGGCCGCTCGCGATCTCCCGGATGCGCTCCTGAGTGATGGGTTTGCCGCGCGGCGTCATGGCGAGGATGGGGACCGCCGCTCGTCCTGAGCCGGATTGCGGGGGATGCACACGATCCAAAGCCGCCGCCAGCACATCGGCCTTGAGCACCATCCCCGCCCCGCCGCCCGCAGGCGTATCGTCCACCGTGCGATGCTTATCGTTAGCGAAGTCGCGGATCTGAACCGGCTCGCACGACCAATCCCCCCGCTCAAGCGCGCGCCCGGCGAGCGATGCGCCAAGCGGCCCGGGAAACATCTCGGGATAAAGCGTTACGATGGTGGCGGTGAAGGTCATTTGCGCCGCAAGAAGTTCCAGACAGCCTTCCAGAACTTCGCTTCCAGCACCATCAGCTTTGCGACCCATTGTGGCAGCGCGAAGTCGCGTTCGAGCGCGCCCGCATCCGCGCCTTTGCGATAAATCGCATCGAGCACCTTCCACAGAACCCACCCCTCGAACGCGATGATGAAGACGGCCATCACGTTGCGAACGCTTGACAATTGCGCGATGAGGTATTGGTTGTTATGCGGCACGATAAAGCTGGCGGCAAACAGGCCAATTCCGGCAATCGCAGCCGCGCGCAGAACCCGCGCCTTGCCGCTCAGGTCGCTGGAAAAAAGGCAGAGGTAGATGAGCGGCATAAGCACACACAGATCAACCAGAGCCACCCATTCGCTGCGAGGGTAAGCGGTCCAGTCGAGCGACGCCGCAAAGCCCCATTCGATAGCGAAAGCGATGGGGAGGACGAGCAGGTAGAACCACTTTTCACGCGGTTTGGTCAGTTTGAGTTCCATCGCACTTCATCCTTCTCGCTAAAATCAAAAGTTCAGTTCAAATACCGCTTTGCCAACCAATGTGCGCGCGGCAAGCGCTTGGTTGAGCGATCCCGCCGACACTTCGGGATAAAGCGTGAAAATGGTGGCGACTAAGGTCATACCATCAAATCAACATCCCCGCTCGTCCTGAGCCTGTCGAAGGACTGTCCTTTTTCTTTGCTGTCGCAGGAAGTGAAGTGCAATCCTTCGACAAGCTCAGGATGAGCGGGGTTTGTTGCTGAGGCGAGAGTCATTTGGTTTCGCGTACCTCAGGATTACTACCGCTATAAATGCGGTGGAAAACGAGGACGGAAAGCACCGACGCTAGATAAGCGACGAAAATCAGCGGAAGTTCCATGAACCTTCCAGTGCCCAAAAACAGATAATCAAAGGCGCGGCTAAATCCCATCTTGGGAAATCCTGAAAATATTACGGCTACAACGATACTGGGCGGGACGAACGCAGGGTATGCAAGCATCACGAAGCTGACGCGTCCTGCCTTGCGCGATGCGACGAACGCCATCGCAATGGTCAGTAAAATTATAGGTACGGTAAGACAGGCTGACACAAATAGAAACAGGCCAGGATCGAATTGGGAATCAACATATCCCCCAGAAGGTGGCGGCATGTTGCAGGGGTTGTAATCCGAATGTGTACATCCTTCAGGCATTAACCCAATTCACCCCATCCTTCGCCCGCGTATCCACATTGAGCTCAAACACATCGGGCCGCGAATAGTGGCCGTCTGTGTCGAGGCTCGCCAGTCCTGCGCCAATCTCGGACAAATCCAGCTCGGCGTGCAATATCTCTTCGCCCTCGCCCGCCTGCGCAACGACGCGCGCGTCGGGTGCGATAATCATTGAGCCGCCGCGGTTCAGAACCTCACCCTCAATCGCGTTGAACAGCGCCAGCGCATCGCTATTGCCGCCAACCCGCTCCAGCCCGTCAAACAGATCATCGCGTTGCTGCACCAGCCCTGCCGCCAGCACAAAGCACCGCCCCTCCATCGCATAGTGCCGCGAGGCCAGCGCGTATTCCTCGCGCACGGTCGGCCACGCCGCCACGTGCACCGCCTCGCCCAGATTATGCATCGCCGCCCTCGCAAGCGGCATCCAGTGCTCCCAGCAGATGAGGTTGCCTGCCCGGCCCCATTCGGCCTGATGCACGCCGATCGTCGAACCATCGCCGCGCATCCAGATCAGGCGCTCGCCGTGCGTGGGCACCAGCTTGCGGTGGTCCAGCGGGGGCTCGCCGGGGCGGAAAAGCAATTGATTGTTGTAGAGGCTTGATCGCAACCGCTCATGCGCGCCAATCGAAACGCATACGCCGGTTTCATCGCACAATTCCTGCAAGGGCAGCAGGCGTTCATCCCCCGGCACAATCGCCTGATCCAGCATGATCGCATGGAGCGCCTTGGTGCCCGGATGGTCCCACAGCGCCGCGCCCGGCGCCTCGTCCAGCCACAGCGGATAGCCGCCCAGAAACGTCTCTCCGAAAGCGACAAACTGCGCGCCGCCCTCAATCGCTTCACGTGCAAGGCGGGTGGCTTTTTCGATACCGCCATCAAAATCGAGCGGGATCGGAGCGGCCTGACAGATGGCGACGTTCAGTGTTTTTGCGGGGCTGGTCATGCGGATCGCTTACGCCGCAACATCAGCCCCCGCAACCACCGCCTCCGCAACCGCCGCCGCCGTCACCGTCACCGCTCGTGCCGGAATCGCCGCTGCCCGCCTGCTTCATCGCGTGCAGATGGCTCAAGGGCGTGCCTGCCAGTACGGCGGTGCCAAACAGCCCGACCGCCAGAGCGGTCTCATGCCCTTGCGGTGCGCGTTTGAGGCGCGAGGATCGCTTGACCCAGTTGCTCAGCACCTGATTGCCCGCGCGGGTGCGCAGGCCCACCGTGCCCCAGCGCAACGCCGCAAACAGGATCGTCACAACCATCATCGCGACCAGATAGCCGGTCGGCTCACCCAGTGCCGCGCCCGCCTGCTGGCGATACATGCCGAGCACGAGCAACAATGCGAAGGGCGCAATCGCGAAGAGCCGCAATTGCAGCCACTCGCTTTTGTCCATCAAGAGGCCGCGCCGCACGAGATCATCGGCAATCGCTTCGGTCTGGTGCTTGATCGTCCTGGCCGCTTCAGCGAGCGAGAACGCACCCACCTTGCGCAGGATCGCCGCGCCTGCCCGCCCGGTGTCCGCAGAACTCCGCGCGACCGCCATACGCGTCCTGCCAGAGGGCCGAAGAGCGTCTTGCACCATCAGATCTGTCAGGATCGCCGCAGTGTGCCGCGGTGCCCCGCCTGCCAGCACGGCAAGCTCCTCAGGGTCGTCCACCTCGCGCAGGCGGCCTTCCGGGCGCAGGAATGCGGGGAGCCACAGCGCCAGCCCTACGCAGGTGGCGAGCATGATCGCATAGAATGTAAGGAAGTCCGGGCCAGTGTAAGTCGCGAAAATCTGCATCACACATATCCTCTCAACAGCCATCCGCCGAGGGCCGACAGCGCTATCGCCGCCACCAGCAGCGCCCACACTAGCGGCCATCGCATGATCATAGCATCAGCGGGGTTAACGCGAACATGTTTCGGGTCAATCTGAAAGCGGCGGCGCGCATCGGGCCAGATGTCGGCCGGAGGCGGTGTGCCAAAGGTGTCTTCGTACGCTTTCAAGGTGTCTGCGTATTGCGCAAAAAAGCGGGTGCGATCTGCCTGTGTTCCCGCAGTCGGGCCGTGATGCAGCGGCATGCCCAGTACGGTCGGGCAAAACTCCTCCCAGTAGTCGCGCGTGTAGGTCAGATGCAGGTGCCACGCCTGATCCACCGCATCGCTGGGCGTGACTTCAACCCCGCCGGTGCAGGCGAGGTAGCAGAAGCGCTTGTATTCCATGATGACCTGATCGGCGAAATCCTCGCTCCAGCGGTTTTCGCGCGCGAGCCGCTGCCTGAAGGTGAGTTCGGCATCGGGCGGACCGATTATGTGCGCTTCGAGGCGTTGCCAGAGATCGGTGCCCAAAACTGCGCGGAAACCCGTCACTGCTCTTACTTGAAGATGTCGACATCAATAGCCTTCGCATCCGTGCCGGACCAACGCCGTGACACAAGGAAAGCGGTGGGAATACCAATGACCAGTCCCAAGAACAGTCCGCCGATGACCATCGGTAGAAGCGCGTCCAGAAAGTTCAGATGACCGGTCAATTGCATGACCAGAAACATCGGAAACACGGCCATAAAAAGGCCCGAAAGCAGCCCTGCAATCACCGAGCGCAGACCCACACCGATTTTTGGCACAAACCTGTTCAGCAAAAATGCGAGCGAGGTCGCAACTACCGCGACAAACGTAACAAACATGAGGATGCCCAATAAACCTGAGATCATTCCTCAGTCCTCGGCGAAATCCTTTGCGATGACAAGCTTTTGCGCATCCCATTCGATCACCGCCTGCGGTGTCATGGGGACCATGAAGCTCTTCATGCCCTTTGCCGGAGCGGGGTCTTTCTCGATCTCGATAATGTCGGTCGCGCCGTAATTCTCGACCGCGATAACACTGCCGATCCGCTCGCCCGCATCGTTGAAGGCATCAAGGCCGATCAGATCGGTGTGGTAATACTCGCCCTCTTCAAGCGCCGGGAGGCCTTCGCGCGGGACGCTTAGGACGGTGCCGCGCAGACGTTCGGCCTCGGCGCGGTTTGTGACCTCGGCAAAGCGCGCCACCGCGCCGCCATTGTTATCGGAGCGGATTTTCTTGAGCGTCAACGTGCCGCTCGTGCCTCTGCCCGCGTGGGCGGCGTGAAAGGTGCTGTGCCGGGAGAGCGCGTCAACGCCCTCCCCGAACAGTTTCAGCCGCACCTCGCCATTGATGCCGTGCGCGCCGGTGACAGCGGCGAGCTCGATGGGTTTGGGATTATCGACCATACGTTGATGTCCGCCCCCTCCCGATTATGGGAGAGTGCGAGAGGTTCAGCCCTCGGCCTTGTCTTCAGCCGCGCCGTCTTCAGATCCGCTGGGCACACCGGCTTCGGCGGTTTGCTCGGCGATGGCGGCCTTGTCTTCGGCGGTGTCGCCGTCCTCGGTTGTGACTGCATCGGCAACAGCCTCAGCGGTTTCTTCGGTCTTGACCGAACCGGTTGCCTCATTCTCTGCAGCTTCGGCGGCGGGTTCTTCTTCTGCCGGAGCTGCGGCTGCGGCTTTCTTGGCTTCTGCGGCTTCTTCCTCTGCAGCCTTCTTGGCTTCTTCGGCTTCCTTCAGCTTTTCAGCCTTTTCCTCAGCGCGTTCCTTGGCTTTCTCGCCCGGCTCGGCCTTGTTCGGGTTGTTGCGTGCAGCACGCTCCATGATGCCGGCAGCATCGAGGAAACGCAGGACACGATCGCTCGGCTGCGCGCCAACGCCCAGCCAATACCGCGCACGGTCTTCGTTGAGGGTGACGCGCTTTTCATCGTCCTTGGCGAGCAGCGGGTTGTAGGTGCCGATCTGCTCCAGATACTTGCCGTCACGCGGCTTGCGGCTGTCCGCTGCCACGATGCGATAATAAGGACGCTTCTTTGCGCCACCGCGCGAGAGACGAAGTGCAATTGCCATTGGGTGTTACCTTTCAAGTTTAACTGGCTGAATTTGATTGATTTAAAATTAGTTCTTCTTGGGGCCGCCGAGGCCGGGGAGACCGCCGGGCATTCCGCCGCCCATACCTCCGGGACCGCCGAGGCCAGGCATACCGCCGCCCATACCGCCGCCCATCCCCTGGCCACCGCCAAACATTGACGCGAGGCCTTTGAGGCCGCCCATTTTCTTGATCTGCTTCATCGCGCGCGCCATTTCCTGATGCATCTTGAGAAGCTTGTTCACGGTCTGCACATCCGTGCCGCTGCCGCGTGCCACACGCTTCTTGCGCTTGGCATTCATCAGGGCCGGATTGGCGCGCTCCTTGGCTGTCATTGATCCGATGATCGCATCCATATGAACCAGAACCTTGTCGTCCATGTTCGACGCGGCCATCGCGGCCTTGGCCTTCTTCATGCCCGGCATCATGCCCGCCAGCATTCCGAGACCACCCATATTCTGCATCTGTTTCAATTGCATGCGCAGATCGTTGAGGTCGAACTTGCCCTTCTCGAAATTCTTCGCGAGCTGTTCGGCCTCCTCTTCCTTGATCGTGGCCGCCGCCTTTTCCACGAGGCTGACGACATCGCCCATGCCCAGGATACGATCCGCGACTGATCCCGGACGGAACGGCTCGATTGCGTCGAGCTTCTCACCGGTACCAGCAAACTTGATAGGCTTGCCCGTGACAGCGCGCATCGAGAGCGCCGCGCCGCCGCGCGCATCGCCGTCCATCCGCGTTAGGACCACGCCTGTGAGCGGCACTTCGCTGGTAAAGCTTTGCGCGACGTTGACCGCGTCCTGACCCGTCAACGCATCGACCACGAGCAGGACTTCGGTCGGTGCCGACACGCCGGAGACAGCCTTCATTTCGGCCATCAGCGCTTCATCGACATGCAGGCGGCCCGCAGTATCGAGTAGGAGGACATCGAAGTTCTGAAGCCGCGCGGATTCCATCGCGCGGCGCGCAATGTCGACCGGCTGCTGGCCCGCGACAATCGGCAGGGTTGCCACATCAACCTGCTCGCCCAGCACTTTGAGCTGTTCCTGCGCAGCGGGGCGATTGACGTCGAGCGAGGCCATCATGGCCTTCTTGCCGTGCCTTTCGCGGATCAGCTTGCCGAGCTTGGCTGTCGTGGTGGTTTTACCCGAGCCTTGCAGGCCGACCATCATGATGACGACGGGCGGCTTGGCATCGAGGGTCAGGCCCTCTCCGACACGGGCACTCTGGCCGTCTTCAGGATCGCCGCCCAACATCGCGACGAGTTCATCATGGACAATCTTGACGACCTGCTGACCGGGCGTGACCGATTTGAGGACTTCGGAGCCCACGGCCTTTTCCGTGACCGAATCGATGAACCGGCGCGCAACCGGCAGGGCAACGTCGGCCTCAAGCAAAGCGATGCGCACTTCGCGCATGGCATCGCGCACGTCCTGCTCTTTAAGCGCACCGCGCCCCTTAAGCTTGTCAAACACCCCGCCAAGGCGGTCGGAAAGACTGTCAAACATAGATCAACCCTCCACGGCAGAAGGGCGCGGATTGTTTGTGGTCGCAATGCCGAACCGAAAAAGTGGTGCCCACTTTTTCTGGCATCGCTCCATGCCCCTTGAGCTTGTCAAACACCCCGCCAGGGCGGTCGGACAGACTGTCAAACATAGACTTCTTCTCCATCGCCCGGCCAACGGCACAGGATTAAACGCGAAAAACGCCGGCGGACGAAACCTCGTCGGCCAGCGTGCGGAGCCCTCTTATCACGAGAACGCCTGAATGTCTGTTCGATGGTGGAGCCTAGCGGGATCGAACCGCTGACCTCAACACTGCCAGTGTTGCGCTCTCCCAGCTGAGCTAAGGCCCCCCGAGTAACGGGTATCCATCGATTTTTCGAGCCCACAGTGTAAGCTCGAACCCCTGCTTTCGCAAGGAGCGCGCGCATTAAGGCGGCCCCCTGCGAAAGGCAAGAGCTAATTGGCTATCGCCAATCAGCTGTCATCGTCGTCGTCGTCGCCTTTGCCCTTGGCCACGCCCAGATCGTCGTCTCCGCCCAGGTCAACGTCGTTGTCGGGCGAATCCTCTTCGTCGTCGATGTTTTCGATGTCCTTCAGTTCATCGTCATCATCGCCGCCCAGATCGCTGTCCGCTTCGACGTCCTTCTTCTTCTCGGGATCGTCGATCGGAATGGGCTGCTTGGACTTGAGCACAGGCTCAGGCGTCCATGTCTCGCCGCATTCGATGCAGGTCACGGGGTCTTCCTTGCCCAAGTCGTAAAAGCGCGTCCCGCATTTGGGGCAGGAACGCTTGGTGCCCCATTCTGGCTTCGCCATCTGAAATCCTTAATAGTGGCCGCCTGCAAGGCGTACCGTTCAATTGTGCAAATTATCGGGATCGGCCTCTCGCAGATCAAGGCCCCCTTCGCATGAAACAATCACATCAAATATGTATAGCGCGGCGCGCCTTGCCAGAAGGGGGGTGCGCTGTCAAAGACCCCATGCTCATGACCGATACCCCGATGCCCAGTCAGACCCTTACGCATACCTTCAGGCATTCCGGCCCGCTTCGCGGCGTTCTTCGTGTCCCCGGCGACAAGTCGATCAGCCACCGAGCGCTAATGTTTGCAGGGCTTGCTGTGGGGGAAAGCCGCATCACAGGGTTACTCGAAGGTGAAGACGTGCTCGCCACAGCGGCGGCCATGCGGCAATTGGGCGCGCATATCGCCAGAGAAGCGGGCGGAACCTGGCGCGTCAACGGCGCGGGGCTCGGCAGCTTGCTTGAGCCGCATCAGGCGCTCGACATGGGCAATTCGGGCACGTCTACGCGGCTGCTGATGGGCCTTTTGGCCAGCCACGGTTTCAGCGCGACCTTCACCGGCGATGCCAGCCTGTCGGGCCGCCCGATGAACCGCGTGATAGAGCCGCTATCGCAGATGGGCGCGCATTTCGAAGCGTCATCGGGCGGCACCCTGCCCCTGATGCTGCGCGGCGCGCTGCCCGCCATTCCGATCCGCTATCGGCTTCCGGTGGCGTCCGCGCAGGTTAAAAGCGCGGTCCTGCTGGCGGGGCTCAACACACCGGGCATCACCAGCGTGATCGAGCCGGTTGCAACACGCGACCATACAGAGCGCATGCTAACTGGCTTTGGTGCCAAGCTGGAGATCGGAGAGGAGGACGGGAGCCGCGTGATTTCGATCCGTGGTGAGGCGGACCTGAAGCCTTGCGATGTGACTGTGCCGGGCGATCCTTCCTCGGCTGCGTTTTTCATCGTTGCCGCACTTCTGGTGCCCGGCAGCGACTTGATAATCGAGAATGTCGGCCTGAACCCCACCCGCGCAGGCATCATCTGGGTGCTGCGCGCGATGGGCGGCTCCATTGAGGAGTTGAACCTGCGCGAAGTCGGCGGAGAACCCGTTGCCGATCTGCGCGTGCGCCATTCTGCGCTCGAAGGGATCGAGGTGGACCCTGCCCTTGCCCCAAGCATGATCGACGAATTTCCGGTGCTATTTGTCGCCGCAGCTCTGGCCAAGGGCGAAACGCGCACCACCGGCCTTGAAGAATTGCGCGTGAAGGAAAGCGACCGGCTCACCGCGATGGCCGCCGCGCTGCAACTGGCAGGCGCGCGCGTGGTGGAACACAAGGACGGCCTCACGATCTTTGGCACAAACGGCGAGCAATTGCGCGGAACGGCCAACAGCCGGGTAAAGACGCACCTTGACCACCGCATCGCCATGAGCATGGCGGTGGCGGGCCTTGTCAGCGAAGATGGCGTGAACGTCGATGACACTCGTCCGATATCGACCAGTTTCCCGACTTTCATGGACCTGCTCACATCAGCTCAGTCAGTCCAGACGAACCCGTGATATCCAAGGCCCTTCAGCGCCGCCTTGTCGCAGGCACCTTGCTGCTGGGCTTTGCTACCGGATCGGTGTTATTCTGGAATGATGGCGGCTTTGACCTGGGCCAATTCGCCATCAATCTGGGCGTGGCAGTGGCGGGCTTTGCAGTTTTGCACCACCGCTGGCGTGCAAAGGAAAAACGCGCCCTGACCCCGCGCAAGGTAGAGGATATCTTCTCATGATTATCGCAGTCGATGGCCCCACCGCTTCGGGGAAAGGCACAATCGCCCGCCGCCTTGCCGAGCATTTCGGCGTCCCGCATCTCGACACAGGTCTGCTGTATCGGGCGGTTGGCCGGCAGGTGGCGATGAATGATGGCGATCCCGACAGCGAAGTGGACGCTCTGGCCGGATGCGCCTTTGCCGATGATCTGTTGGAGGACGAGGTTCTGCGATCAGAGGAAGTGGGCGGGCTGGCAAGCCGCGTCTCGGTCCACCCGCCAGTGCGCGAGGCGCTTTTCCGCCGCCAGCGCGCCTTTGCCGAACAGCCCGGCGGCGCTGTGCTGGATGGCCGCGATATCGGCACCGTCATCGCGCCTGATGCCGAGGTAAAGCTGTTCATCACCGCCAGCGTCACAGAGCGCGCACGGCGCCGCTGGCTGGAGATGACCGCCAGTGACTTTGGCAGCGAGATCGAGATACCGCTGAGCGAGATCGAGAAGGACATCGTCGCCCGCGACGCGCGTGACATCAACCGGGCCGATGCGCCGTTAAAGGCCGCGTCCGACGCTCTGGTGATCGATACGACCAGTTTTGACCGTGAACAGGCCTTTGAAACAGTGCTGGAGGCGGTGATGCAGCAATTGGCGAGGGAATAAAGGGACCTTATTCAGCCCGCTCGCTCAGTCAGCCCAACCATCGCCGGCCCCGCCGCCGGAACTCTCGCCCCAACCACCTTTGGATTGCTGGACACGATCCTGCGCCTTGCGCATTGCGCGCGCCTGCGCATCGGCGCCCAGCGCCTCGCCCTGCATCTTCGGGATCGCCTTCGCGGTTTTGACCGTCATCTTGCGCATCATTTCCTCAGGATCGATGGGCTTGCCCGTCAGCAGCTTGTTCACATGCGCCGCCGCTTCCATTTCCACAAATCCGATGGCGACATTGCCGGTTGCAGAACCGGTATCTCCGCAGGACGGGACAATCCGCGTGGCGCTTTCCGACACTTCTTCGAACAGCAATTCACAGTTCATCCGGAAACTGCGGCTATTCGACATGCTGACGCGCAGGCCGTTTTCGGTCCAGCCCGATGCGCGCATATAGCGGGTCTGGGTCTCGGTCTTGTATTCCGATGAAGCCTTGCCCAACCGGTCCTTGGCCTCACTGATGGGGATGGCATAGGCGTTCGGGTCCGATGCCTGACAGGCTGAAAGCGTCACGCAGGCCAAGGTGGCGAGCGCCAGCGGTTTGGCCTGTTTGGCGAGTGTTGTTGAAACCGGTTTCATGGCGGTGGTCCTGATTGCTGCCTTTCATTTGCAAGCGAATGATAGGCGAAACTGGTTAAAGGGCCTTGAAGGCTAAAGGGCTTTGAAAACGGTGGGGCGGCACGTGGGCGACGCGCGCTCCCCTTTCCTACATCGCCACCGGCGTGGTTAGGTGATCCATGGCCCGATTGCTCCTCTCCCCAGAAAGATTAATGCACACTCGCACACCGTTTTTGGACCCAATCGCATTTTGGCCCCTGAACAGTGTGTCAGGTGTGTCAGGCGCCCCGCAGATGGGACGAACCGAGTGCTCGGACGCCTGTTCGAGCGGGGGCAGGAACACGATTCGCCTTGCCTTTTGCGCGTCTTTCGCATAGGCGCGCGCCCGTTCTAGACATCAATCGGATCGACAGAACCTTCGCTTGTGCATTCGGCCTTGCGGAGACGAACGGCCTCTTGCCCTGCTAGCCGCCGCAATGGTGCGTCGGAGGCAGATTAAGACCCCGGATGGAGCACAACTCCGAACCGGTGGCCGGTAGCAAAACGAAACACAGGAACCGCCAACCTTATGGCATCTGCACCCCATCCCACGCGCGACGATTTCGAAGCGCTTCTTAACGAACAACTCGGCGGCGCCGGCGAAGACGGCTTTGAAGGCCGCGTCGTCATGGGCACCGTGACCGCCATCGAAGCCGGTCACGCCGTCATCGATGTGGGCCTCAAAAGCGAAGGCCGCATCAACCTCAAGGAATTCACCCGCGGCGAAGAAGACCACGGCCTGACTGTCGGCAGCGAAGTCGAAGTCTATGTCGACCGTGTCGAGAACGCAGACGGCGAAGCCATGCTCAGCCGCGACCGCGCCCGCCGCGAAGCTGCGTGGGACAAGCTCGAAAACGAATTTGGCGAAGGCAAGCGCGTCGAAGGCCGCATTTTTGGCCGCGTCAAGGGTGGCTTTACGGTCGACCTCGATGGCGCCGTTGCCTTCCTGCCCGGCAGCCAGGTCGATATCCGCCCCGTGCGCGATGTCACTCCGCTGATGGAAGTGCCGCAGCCCTTCCAGATTCTCAAGATGGACCGTCGCCGTGGCAACATCGTTGTCTCACGCCGCGCCGTGCTTGAAGAAACGCGCGCCGAACAGCGCAGCGAACTGATCAATGATCTGGCCGAGGGTCAGGTGATTGACGGGGTGGTCAAGAACATCACCGATTACGGTGCCTTCGTGGATCTGGGCGGTATCGACGGCCTGCTGCACGTCACCGATATGAGCTACAAGCGGGTCAACCACCCCAGCGAGATTATCGAAATCGGCCAGACTGTCACGGTTCAGATCGTGCGCATCAACGCCGAAACCCAGCGCATCAGCCTGGGCATGAAGCAGCTGGAAAGCGATCCGTGGGACGGCGTGGCCGCAAAGTATCCGATGGGTGCAAAGCTCACCGGTACGGTTACCAACATCACCGAATATGGCGCATTTGTAGAACTGGAAGCTGGCATCGAAGGCCTCGTCCATGTCTCCGAAATGAGCTGGACCAAGAAGAACGTCCACCCGGGCAAGATCGTCAGCACCTCGCAGGAAGTCGAAGTGATGG
>JBARXS010000127.1:0-53526 GCA_049647465.1 Erythrobacter sp. | reverse complement strand
CCGATTGCGGGTTCGCTATCCTGGACATTTCAACTTCTCCCCTCAGGTAATTCTCGTCCCTCTTTGATCTACGACCCGTCTTCTTCGTTTTGTTTTTGCCTACGGATTGAGCAGCACCCACAGCGTGGCGACGTCGGGGACGCCGCTTTGATCAAGCTTTGCGAGTTGCTGGAATCGGCTCACCGCGGCCCGGAACTCCGGTGAATCCTTCCCGTCGCGTTCACCTGCGAACAGGCCCCTGCGGGCCAGCTGGTTCTGCGCACGCCGGATGATCTTTTCATAGACGAGGACACTCTTGTCGCCCTCGCGCACTTCGATCATTTCAGATTCGCTCGCGAGGCGATGCGGCATCATCGCAACCACCAGACGCTGTGCGACCATGGCCAGGCCATCGCTGGCTGCCTGCTTGCAATGCTGATCAAGGATCAGAGCCAGCGCCTCGGGCGTATGCCAAGGCGTAAGGTCGAACGTGTTGGGTTCGTAACGATTGGCCGCTGTAAGATAGCCCTCGATAAAACCGAGATAGCGCGCAGCCTGTTGCGGGTTATTTGTACGCGCTTCGGTATAGGTTGCGCAGCTCGCGCGGCCTGCCCCCTCGACCGCAAATTGATGGTCAGTCGTATCGGCCCGCGCCGCGACCGCCCCGAATAAATACGAAATGAGCACGACGAGCATCATTGCCCCGGCGACTTGCAACCGTCTGCGATCATAGGCTTTTTGATTGGCCCTGAACAAGTCGTTCACATCCCCCTCCCCTTCAGCGCCGACAAGGCTGTCTCGACATTATGCTGCTGAATCCGGGCAAGGTCTTCGGTGCCGACTGTGATCGCCATCTCATTGCGGATCGAATTCAGGCTGCTTTGCAGAATCACCGACTGCGCCGCCTGATTCAGCTCTCCGCTGATGCCTTGCCGGACCGATTCATCGCCGCGCGTCATGGAAATGCCGAGCTGGTTGCGGGCCACATCGAAATCGATGAACTCCCCTCCATCAGTGACAAGCGAAGCGCTGGAATTGATCGAAGACACCTCGCCTTCTGGCAGCGATTGCATCGATGCATTGGGGCCAACAGACACGCGCAGTGTGTTGAGCACGTTGTTGTTCGACCCGGCAATTTCCTGTGTCTGGACCAGCCCTTCGACACCATCGAACCGCCCGATCGAAAGCGTTGGCTCACCGGCGCCGGATGCTAGGCTGGAGTTACCGGTCGCCTGCAAACTGCCGATATCCATGGAAGCATCGCCGCAATCAGCGCAGGTGCGGTCCCATGCAATCTGGATCGTGGGCGTCGCGCCCTCCAGATTGCCCGCCCCATTGGCGAAATCGACATTGAAAAGCAGGGTGGCGAGCAGCGTGACACCATCAGCGCTCTGCCAGCTCTGCACCAGTTCGACACCAAAGAAATGGATGTTGTCGGCGCGCACGAATTTCCCGCGCATTTCAGAAAGCTCTGCGTCGGGGACGACACGGCCCAACCCTTCAAGGCCTGTGACTGGCGGTGAGGCAGAGACGAGGCCCAGCGATCCTATGCTGATCAGGGCCGCGCTTGACAGGCGACCGGCACGCCGCCGCATGCGCCTGGAATTCTTGCGATTTGGATGAATGGCGCGTTGCATGGCTCAATTCTCCTAAAAGACGAAACTGAAGGTTGGCCCCAGCCCCTGGTCATAGATCTCCGCATTGAGAACCGGGGAGCGAAGGCCATAAAGGCGCGCTGCAGAAAGCGGCGGCGTCGGGTTGAGCAGGACGGTGTCGGGATCAAAGCCCTCGCCTACGATTACGAAGACAACCCCGTTCCACGCATCAAGGAAAGCGCGGCGGGACATGGACCGGTTGCCGAGCGCGGGATCACCGATCTGGACGAAGTCGTCGGTGACTTTGCGAACGACCACAAAGTGCTTGTAACCCTTGATATCAAGCAGGGCGATGCCCGGAACCTTAAGGTTTCTGAGCGCGTCATATTCGACTTCGTAGCCCTGACCCGTCATCCCAACGGCGAGCACATAATTCTTCATGTCGAGCAGCGAAAAGCCACGCTCTCGAATGACATCTGGGTCCGCAATTCTGAGCATGTTGACCAGGATCTGCTGCTCGCTGGTGTTCTTGCCGTATGCGTAGTTGAAGATCGTTGCGAGCGTCGCAGCCCCGCAGCTGAAATCGGTCTGCTGCCTGACAAGGTTGATGAATTTGCGACTGCGCCAGCTTGAGACCGGCTTATAGACCGGCTGCGCGCGCAGGCCCTCTTGCCCCACAGCGAATGGCTGGACGCCATCGGGTGCAGTTGCGCATCCCGAACAGGCGATTGCTATGGGCAATGCCGACAAGGCGAGACTGAAACGCATGGGAGCGGAAACCTCCGAGAGATCAGAAAAACGGGAAAGACCGGGAAGCCGACAGGGCCGACAGCTTCCCGGCCCATTATGACCCCTTAGCTAGGGTCACCCGGGGGAGGCGGTGGCGGGGGAGTGTCACCGTTCCCCGCTCCGGCCAGTCCAACTGCAGCAACCAGCGAGTTCATCTGCTGGTTGAGGCTACCCGAGGCGAGGTTCACGCCAAGGTTGCCCGAACCGGTGAACGAACCGGGGCTGACCACATTGATTTCATCCTGAACATCAATGAAGTTGCCAACACTGGACTGGATCACGCCAGCCGTTGCTTCGGCCATCGCGGCATCCGTCGCCACGGCGAGGACCAGCGCATTCTTCTGGCTGTTCATCGCACCAGCAGCCGCGTTCAGGCCGACATTACCGTCGACATTCACAGAGCTGTCAGTTGCGAACACCGTGTTGCGGATGCGCCAGTCATTTCCGGAACCACCCGTTTCCTCTTCATCTTCTGCCTGATCGTTGATCGGGTCTTCCATGATGAAGTTCTGGGTCGACAGCTGCAGAGCGGTCAGCGAGGCTTCGGCCATGCCGCCGTGATCGTCATCCTCACCTTCGAAGTTCGATACGGCGAGGGCAGCGATGTTGTCCTGAATGTTGAAATAGCCTGCCGACAGGTTGATGCCGACATTGCCCGCTACATCCAGTTCCAGACCGTTGACCGTATTGATGATCGGAGCGAAATAGCCGACGCGGATTTGCGGCTCTGCCATGCCATCGATGAGGCCATCATTGGGGTCGGTGCCTGCTTCGCTGACACCCGGACCAAAGACCGGATCAACAAAACCGTTTTCAGCATTCAGCTCGTTTTCCTCGCTGAATTCGAGAATGTTGCCGACCAGGGTCTGTTTGTTGTCAACGATCGCGACCGCTGCTGCATCAACATTGATTTCCCCGTCAAGGTCGACGGTCCCGGCCAGGGTCACATCCTTGGTGAAATCGATATCGGTTTCAATTTCCGTTTCAATTTCATTTTCATAATGAATCTCGACGGTCCCTTCGAGGCCAAGGCTGATACCTTCATCAGGCCGTTCTTCGAAAGCGTCTCCGACTTCATCAACGATGTCCGCAAGAATCTGTCCATCTTGTGCAAGAACAGATGTCGGTGCGAATGCTACGGCTGCTGCCGCCACTCCTGCGAGGAGTACGTGTTTACGCATTGTCTTTCTCCTTCATTTTGCTTCAGTTCGTGCCGGCCTCCATGGACAGCACAGCGACATTGGCCGAGGCGTTCCCCGTGCCACCGATGAGGCTAACTTGGACGATCCCGCTACTGTCGCGGAACGCGCCCGGATCGATCCGGGCGGTGTGTTCCGGTTGAACGGAAGCGTCGTTGATCCCCAACGGCTCGGAGGAAGCGCGGGTCTGCGAAAGGACCGCTGTGGATGCGACCCGCCCTTCCAATCCTGTTGTAATCATCGCCAGATTGACCTGCTGGTTGTCAGATCCGGCGGCGATATTGACTGCGGTCAGTCCATGACTGCCAGCAAAGGCATCACCTGTGATGCGCGCGTCATAGCGGCGGCCCGGCACTGCGCTGGCTGTCTCTCCAACCTGTGCGACAATCGCGGTGTTGACCGCTGTCTCACCCGAAGCGACCGATGCGATGTTGGCCTGCTGATTGGCATTGCCCGCCGCCATATTGATCTGGCGGACGCCTTCGAAACCGCCCACCTCGCCGCCGACCTCGATAGTGTCTCCCGGAACGAGAGACGCCGCAGGAGGCGCGATTTCCGCCTCGTCCTGAGCGAGTGCGGGCGCGCCAAGGCCAAAGACGAGAGCAAAGGCGATGATCGGCAATGGGCGCGAGTGATGTCTCATTGGCCGCCTCCGTTAAGACCGCCAAGCGCTGTCGCGACAGAGCCAAGGGCACCATCCAAAGCGGTGTTGGCTGCGGCCAGGCTTGAGCCGACCGAACCTGAGACAATCGATCCAGCGCTGGATTCAAGTGAGCTGTCGAGGACGGACAGCCCATCGCGCCCAAGAGTCTGCGTTACCAGCGCGCCCGCTGTATTCGCAGCACCTGCTTGCGCAACTGGGTTAAAACGATTGAGCGCGGAAGATGTAATGAGCGCGGCCTGAGCATCATCCAGCTCTGCAAGGCCAATATCGAGTGCGTTTGCAAAAGCATCGTTTGGCGTCATCGAAACTGTCAGCGTGTCGCCTGTCCCGGTCGCCTGCGCTGGCCGTGTGGGGACTTCGCGCAGTACGATCATGCTTCCCGGCTCAGGCGGAGGGGCGGTCTCGGCAGACTGCGCTGCAACTGTGGCTGGCCATGCCAGAAAGATGATCGTCGATGCGGCCGTTAATCGACCCACCATCCTTGCAATATGCCATGCAGGGGCTTGCGCCGCGTGATCCATGAAACCTCTCCCATGTAGAGGGAAAGGCCAATGCCGACTCCCCCAAAGCGAAGATGAGTCTGCCGCGCATCCGCGACCAAGACTATCCGGCTGAAGCACCACTGCGTAATCGCGAGTCGGTTTCGCGGAGTGAAAAAGTGATGGGGGATTCTAACAGGCGGAAAATACACATAGCGCTTTCGACTTGGTGTCAAGCAACTTGGACATTCTCGAATTTCGTCAAATTTCTATTCGATTTTTGCACGATAATTCAGAGACTAAGGCCATCAACCCTCTTCTTTAATAAAAATCCAAGACTTTCGGCTGGCACCTTGACGCCGGAATAATGTATCTTGTTGTAAACAGGGGCCCCCACCCACCATTCAAAAAGGAGCTTTGTGCGCGTGAACGGCAAGAGCCGGACGCTTTATACTTTTGAAGTCGCATTTCCGGGTCAGTGTGCCAATTCAGATTGCACAACAGGAGAGACTTGTGATTATTGATGACCATGAAGATGCCCCGCAATTAACGCATCGCGAGAATGAAATTTTGAAGTTCGCTGCCCTGGGGCTGACGAGCAAGGAAATCGCGCAACGCGCCAATATCGCGCCCCGCACAGTTGAACGACATATCGAAAATATTCGACTGAAGATCAGGGCAAAGAACAGGGTTCACCTTATCAGCAAGGCGATCGCCATGGGCTTTCTGCATATTGAGGATGACCATCGCCCGGCAGGCTCAAGGGATACACCAGAACTCCCTGCATGATAATGTTGCCGGGTGGGAAGCGACCGTAGGTCAATCGATGCATGGCGCAGCGCCCTGCTTATTTCAGAATCGCACTCTGCAGGCCCATAAGAATCGCCCGGCGTATGTCGTAAACACCAAGGTCGCCACTCAGAGTCGGGGCCTTCAGAATAGCTACTCGAAATCCGTTGGAGTCTTCGCAAACATCTGGCCGAATGAGCTGAGCATATGCGCCTTTGCACGCTTTCGCATGATGGTTTGTGCAACGTGTCGCAGAGCCTGCGGCTCAGAACATTCCCGAAGCCAGGAAGCGACGGCAACGCCGGCCACTTCTGAATCAGAATGATCGTCCATCGCCAGAACCGAAGAGCGAAACGCTGTGTTCGTGTCGCAAAGGTCCTGGATCAAGTGCGCCATTACATCGCGCCACGTAAGCGGCATCAGGCTAATAACAAGGTGGAGGGAATCCACTTCACTGGCCATGGCGTTGTGCACAAACCCGCGGGGGATAAACAGGGCATTGCCAACTTGTGTCGTATACTCCGCCGCGTTGATGAAGGCGAAGTTGTCTGGTCGCGGATCAGATTGAAGCGGGTGGGCGTCTTTCACGCGCGCAGCGGAATCGACTGTCCAGCTTTTCTGCCCGTGAAGTTGCACCGCCAGCACATCGCAAGGATCAATATGGTTGGGCGTCGAAAGCGCGCCAGCCGGGCTGTACATGAGTGAGAACGTGACGGTGAAATACCCGGACCGCGCCAGATCAGCAGCCATTTCGCGCAAGGCCTGATGCATTAACTCAGCGCGCTTAACGTAGATGCTCGCTTTTGACGCTTTCAGGTGAAGGATGGTGTCCATGGCCAGGGATCCATTGGCCTGAATCGCCTGCGACCACACTTCACTGGACGGCCCTTCCCGCCCGTTGGCGTAAAACTTGATTTCTTCCTGGTCATGCCAGCGCCGGTCACGCAGGAGCTCAAAGAAATCCTTCAACGCGAACGGTATGTTAGTCATCGCTCCATCAGAAAGGAGAGCTGTGCGGCGTCCAAGATGGCAATCGATAAGTGTCCGAGCTGTCTTTTCGGAGCATAGGCTGTTGAAAAGGCTTGGCGACAACGCGCTTGGATCAGCCGCTATCCTGTCAGGAGCGATGATGTCCGACCCGTTGATTCCAGGCAAAATCCCGTCTCCGCCGCGTCAGATCGATAGCGATCAGGACATCTGGAGTATCATTGGAAACTCGCTCGGATCGGGGAACGGACCTGTTCCGGTTCCAGTGATCTTGAGCACGTGCAGTTCCGGTTTCACGAACGCAGGCTTGATATCGGCTTCAGTCTGGCTGTGCTTGGTCATGGTATTCCCCAAATAAAGTTCGAGTATGAACCCGCAACCATTCACCTGTCAAACGCTCGTTTTCTATGAACCGCTTCTTCCCATCACTCTTTCAACCACAGACATAATTGCCGCGTGTGCCACATCAGGTGGCGGGCACGCATTACTGCCGGGTCCATTGGGTTTGGCGGGTCGGTCACGAGCGACTGTGCGTCCTCGAAAGCTTTCCGATTGGATATCTCTTTGAGCACCGGCGGCAGGTTATTAAAATGAAGCGGCGGATAGGAAGCAAAGCAGAATTCGCCCCCCAGCGCAGGCCCCATATCCTTTGTCGGCTGCCACACTATGCCGTCTGGCACCCGATTCGAAAGGGCTCTGCGATGTAGGTAGCGACCCATCGAACCGCGCCGTTTCTCAATCGAAGGCGTATCCAGAAACTGTTGGATCAGCCTGCGGTCGTAGAACGGGAAGCGGTATTCGATGCCATATGTGGCAGCAAACAGCGCCGAGGCCTCCAGCCTGCCTGTTCGCCCGCGGTGAAAACCCGGCGACAGCGCGGCGATCCGGTTGAGCGTACACTCGCCGATATCCGGGAGCATCCAGTCCTCGATCTGTTTTCGCAGGCCGCTGTCCTCAAGGAACTCTCTCGACACGAATGATCCGGCCAGCTTGGCCGACAGCTGGGCATGCATTCCGGCGTGCGGGTCATTCGGGCCTTCGACAATGCGCCGTGCGAAACGCAAGCTCCGACGAAGCGGGCCTCCTTCGATCTCGCCAAATACTGCGCGCCATTCCCGCCTGTGATGCAGCTCATCAACCAGATGCTTGGCATAGCTGGTCGCGATTTCGTCGCCGCCAAAGCCTGATAGCACGGTGCGGATGCCGAGCGTTTGTGCGTTGGAGAAAAAGTCAGCGCTTAAAAGCGGTTGGCCATGCTCGGGCGGATGGCCGATTGCAGTGATTGCGCGCTCCACACTTTCGTCGACCCGCAAGGTTGCAGGCCTGATGTCTGAATGCGTCTGCGACAGTCCCAATTGACTGTTGAGCTCATCAAGCAAGTCGATCTCGCGCTGATGAGCAACCAGCGAATGGGTATGCAAGTGATCACGGTTATGCGGCACCACCTCGACCAGTCGCGCCAGGATAGAGGCAGAATCGAGCCCGCCCGAACTCTCGGCACCGACAAGGAATTGACTACGCGAACGTACATCCACTGCACGATCGAAGGCACTGCTATAGCGCTCCACCCACATGGGGTTACGCTGCGTCGAATGCGGCGCACTCAGATTGAACGCATGATAGCCGCGGGGC
Organism: Erythrobacter sp.; assembly: GCA_049647465.1. Taxonomy (GTDB): domain Bacteria; phylum Pseudomonadota; class Alphaproteobacteria; order Sphingomonadales; family Sphingomonadaceae; genus Erythrobacter. The sequence continues at coordinate 45,413 of JBARXS010000127.1, read as the reverse complement.
TGTCCCGCTTTGCCTTGACGAATTGTGAGGTGATGCCCGGGAGCAAGCCTTTGCACGCCGCTATATGCTGTTTCCTCGTCAGCGAGGCTGAAGCCTGACGCAAACAAGGCGATCCATTTGCGATTGGGGGCGAATTGTATGCCGTCAACCCGCTTGATCGCCGCCACCGACGTCGACAAAATAAAGTGAGTATCTGTCTGGGTGTAAAACAGCGGTTTGACGCCAATCGCATCCCGTGCACAGAAAGCCTCCTGCCGGGCCGGGTCATGGATTACGAAGCTGAAATCGCCTTCGAGCTTACCGGCGCAATCGCCCCCCCATTGACGATGCGCGGCCAGGATGATCTGCGGATCCGAAAGCGAAAGATGGTCCCTCATTCCCAGCATTCCGCAAAGCTCATCGCGGTTATCAAGCCGCACCCAGCTTGCGATGATCCGCCCGGTCTCCAAGCAAATCTCCGGCGTCCGCTCTGCAAGCGACGAGGGCGTATTGTGATGGAGAGCCTGCGCGATCAGGGCACTCTGATCGCTCCATTGGCCCGCGACATCGGGCGCAGCATAGGGCGCGAGTGCGGCGATCAACGCATCGCTTTGAACTATCTCTTGAGGAGGGGGACTGCCGGGTTGAGCAAATAGTGCTGCGAACATGCTCGTCAGTCAGAAGGCCGCAACAGCCCTTTGTCCAGTAACCCAGCGACGAAATCATTCACAACAGCTTCCAGATCATCGACATCGTCAATGTCGTATTCTTCACCAAGGGATGTGATCAGATCGCCGATCCGCATTGGATTGGCCAGCTTTTCCCAGATGCGCGGACCGGTGCCGCTGAGGGCGAAGTAGGAGCCCTTCTGCACATCCATCATCACAGTTTCGCCATCCATATCCGTCGCGACAACGTCGGATGCTCGCACATACTGGACGTCTTGCTCAATTGCGGCCTTGTTCATCTCTTTTCCCCATGACGAGCCTAGACGATGCCTTCTTCGCCGCAGCCTGACAAGCGCAAGGATGCATGACATTCGAGTATCGTGTCGATCAAAGTCTCGATCTCAAACCCGTCACGAGGGCGCGATATCCTGATCAATTCGGTCGTCGCACTGAGCTCGGCCACGCGCCTGAGGCATTGCGCCTCTGTCTCAAGCGCGCGATTGAAGATAGGGCGGTAGATATTGTTGCGCAGGGCGACAAACTTGTCGGCACCGGTCATGGACGTGACAGTGACCTCGTCGGCGCGAACTGAATCCAGCAAAACAATCAGCTGTGGCTTTCGCGGCGCGGTGCTGGACAGTGCTGGCAGCGGCACGTTGAACTTGGCACGGTCGCCTGGGAGCCTTTCAAGACCTTTCATAACAATCCCGAGCTTTGCAGCCGCGTCATCCCAAAGCTTTATCCTGGCAAGGCCGGGGTGGATCATGCCGTCTGATTCGATCGGGCAGACATCATCGGCGAGCACGTCGTAACCTCGCAGCATCATGGCTGCGGCGGTGGTGGATTTGCCTGCGCCGGAATCGCCGATGCACAGCAGCGCAGAGCCGTCCGGCATCGCGACGGCATTGGCATGGAGCACCAGAGCGCCACGCTGCACCAACAAGGCTCCTAAGCCCGATCCAAGCAGAAAAGCACGAAGTTCAGCCTCGCATACGCCAGGATGAGGATGGTAAATGATGGTGTGCCCGTCTTTGACACGCATGGTCAGCTTTTCGGGAATATTCATCCATATCTCGCCCGGCCCACCCCGCAAATAATCATCAATCGCAGCGGGATTGTCGGGATCATTCCAGTCGAGTGCACCCTCGCGGATGAAAATCTGGGTAGGGGCACCCGCGTCCGAGGGTGATAGCTCGGGCAGCGCGATGTCGCTTGCCGCAACAAGTCCGTAGATCGCTCCGCGTTTGCTCGGTAATGCAACTGACAAAAGGTGAAGATCCCCAGCGTTCACAGGCGTTCCAGCTACCTTAACATCGGCAAGTGCGAAAGGCCTTTGATCCGGGTCGTTTCGCACCTATCATCCGCACGCCATGTCAGCAAAGCGATCCTCCGCAGCATCCATTGCCCTGCGCAAGGCGAGAACCGCCATAAGCCTGCCGCTCGCAACCATAGTGCTGGCGGCGATGATCTGGATGCTCTTGTGGATGTTTACGCTGCTCACATTTGCCGTGCCGATCCGCCATCTGTCACGGTTTCTTGGCGCTGATCGCGGCCTTGACGACCGGGTGGAAGCACCGCAGGGCAAGGCATTCGCGCGGGTGGAAAAACTGGCCACTGCCATGGATCTTGCTGTTCGATACCACCCCCTGACAGACACTTGCTATGCCGAAGCCTTGATCGCGCATATGTTCCTTTTGGCAATGTCGGTGGAGCATGTGATCAAGTTTGGGGTCCGACGAAAGGCTGAGGGACCGAACGCCGCAATCGAGGCACATGCATGGTTGATGGCGGGGAGCACAACGGTCTGCGGCGGTCGGCGCAATTCAGACTACACTGTGGTCCGGTGCTTTCTCAGCACATGAGGGCACCGCACAGTGAACGGAAGTTCCGACTCGCGTGAAAGCCGATCGCTCTGAACCGGCCTTTCGACTTATGCTGGCTTGCACGGACTGGTCGGCGGACCCGGCGAAGAGGCGCGCGGCAACGGTCCAGGCGTATGAAACCATGGGTCCCGACTGGCAGCGCTTTACCAGCCTGATCGAGCGACATCATCTTGTTGTCCCGGCAATACGCAGTCTGACCGATGCCGGCATCGCGCCGCCTGAACACCTTGTGCAGTCCGCGAATGCAACCCAGACTAGGTCTCTGCAATTGTGCGCCCGCAGTCTGAATCTGATCCGCTTGCTTGAAGATGAGGGCATTGCGGGCATGCTGCTGAAAGGCCCTTTGCTTAGCGATGTGCTATTCGGTGATCCGGCCATTCGGCACAGTTCGGATATCGATATTCTTGTCGAGTGGGAGAACCATGCACAAGCGATTGCGGTGCTGGAGCGGCAAGGATTGAGGCTCTACGAGACGCCGCCGCCATGCAACAGTTGGCGGATCGATTTGTGGCGTACCCTTGCAAAGGATGTGACGCTGTTCGATCCCGAAAGCGGTTTTGCGATAGAACTTCACCATCGGCTGAAATCACCGGTCTCGTTACTTCCGGATCTTGGATTTGCGGATGCGGGTGAGCGCCATGCAATGGGCGGCATCGACCTTGCGGTTTTTTCCCCTGCTGATCTGTTTGTCTATCTTTGCGCGCATGGATCAACTTCGCTGTGGCACCGGTTAAAGTGGCTTGCGGACATTCACGCTCTGGTCGCTCAGCACGACGATGCTGGCATCGAGCAGATGCAGGCCCGATCATGGGACTTGGGAACCGAGCGTTGCAGTGCGCTCGCATTGCTGCTGATCCAGGACCTGTGGGGCCGCCCGGTGCCCAAATCGGTTGCTCACCAGCTGGAAAATGATCACGCATTGAGGCAATTGTGCATGGCTTCGATTGATCGTATCTGCGGCGCGGAACGAAGGTATTCCAGCATCGCCAACACCCTTGGCCGTCGTCATTTGGCACGGTTGCGCAAGGATGCCGACTACCAACGCTCTTTGCGGTTGGAGTTTATATATGACCGTGAGCTGCTTGAGCGTTATCCGCTGAGCGAGCGACTCAAATGGTTCTATTTCCCGCTGCGTATTATGCTCTTTTTCCAACGCAAACTGGGTATCAACCGAGGCATCAGGCCGCTTGATTGATCCAGCAATTTACTGAGAAGCGCCCTGCCTCAAACGCGCGCGAGGGGACCGAGACAGGCAACACCTCGTGAACAAAAATCGACGGAAAAAACACCATCATATTGTCTTCAGGCTCGACGGTGACCGATTGTGTCTGATCGAGTGAAAAAAGCTCCAACTCTCCGCCCGAAAACCGGCGGGGCGCAAAAAAATAGTAGTAGACCGCGCTGATCACGCGAAACCGGGCGGCGGTGCCGAATGTTGTGTCGATATGACGACTGAACAACGCGCCATCACCATTGTGCACTGCTTCGATCTCGAACTTGTGCGGATCGGGGAAAGACACACCGATCGCGGCGCAAATCTCATTTTGCCGCTCACCGATGCGCACTTTGAACGCATCCTTGAACTCTGAATCAAGTGATCGCCGTCCCGAACGCCGCGTGCCTTCGCTCACCACACCGCGTTCAAGCTCACCATCACGATACTGTGCGACAAGGCTTGGCTTATAGGCGGCCTCACTCGCGAGCGTGTTGGCGAGAAGCGCTGCATGGTCGCCCTTATCCAGAAAATCTCTCTCGATATGCACCTTTGGCACTTGGGCGGCCAATCGGGCTGCGACCTCAGCCGCCTGCATAAATGTCCTCCACCGGATCAACACCGCGCCCGTCAAATGTTCGCTCCGCAAACTCGCCATCGGCCAGCACATAATGGAACAGCAATTGCTTTTGAGAAAACCCTGTAAAAGGTAGGCGCCAATGCGGCACTTTGTGGCCCTGATACAGCAAGGCCGTTCCCGGCTTCAGGCTGACGGCTCGCTCATTGTCCTGGATGTCCTTGACCATGATCGGCCAGTCGAGATCAATCGGGTCGCGATCAATCGTGATGGTCGCGCTTATTTCGCATCCGACCCGGTCGGTATGAGGCTTAAGCTCGGCCCCTTCGCTGTAGACCCGCCAATAGGCAAAGCTTTCCAGCAGCTTGCGGCCGACCGCTTCTTCGAAAACGGGCTGGCAATACCGCAAGAGCATTTCGCCAATGGCGGGCGAATATTCGTCACGCGCCTTGAAAACGCATCCGGCATTGCGCTCGCGCATCGGAAAATGTTCCATCGCGTGAGAGAGGGATGCATTGGCCAGATCAAGCTTCGAGCGATCAAGACAATCCTCGATCAGGCAATATCCGCGCTCCCAAAAATCATTGCTCATCAATTCCGCCATGCGTGCCTTATCGCCCCCAAAGTCGTTAGCGCCGACTGTTTTGGCAAGCTGCCCGATCACGCGGGGTATGTCTATCTGGGTAATCAATCATGAGCACAAGAATGCAGCACTGGCTTCGATGCCATCTGCAACTGGGCGGTTTGAACAAGGGACTATTCTCGAAGCACATCGAAAGTGCCTTTCCTGGACAGGCCCGGAGCGTCCGTCAGTGCAAGTTGTAAAAATTGCAGTGTTTTTTAGTGGCTGAAGGCGCAATAGTGTGCCGGTATGAAAAGCTCCAATTTCAACGCCTCCGAGCAGCTGGCCGCCTTGGACATAAAATTGGTTTCTGCGCTTTATCGTGCGGCTGGTGAACCAGAGGCCTACGACAATCTGGTTGCGATGCTTGAACAGCGTTATCAACCTGATAGCCCCGCTGCCAAAGGTAGCTTGCGCGAGGCGGTGGTTGAACAACTGGGAACGATAAACACAATCGTTTCAGAACAGGATATGAGCCTTTCGCACGATCCGCTCGAACGCGCGGTACAAGAAGTGCCGACAGCTGCGATCGTTATCGATCCTTATGGGAAGATCATCCTTACCAATGAAATTGGGCAGGTATCCTTCCGGGCGCGTCCCGGTGAGAAATTCGACCTTGGCCTGATCGATCCGGTCTATCGCCAGCGGTTCGATGACTTTATCGCCAGTGCCAGATTGCGCGGCAATCAGCGGCGCATCATTGTCCGTCTTGATGCGGAATACGTTCCCGGAAATGACACAGGCAGCGCAACTGTCGAACTGGCAGAGGCGATGATCGTTGAGAGCGCCCGCCGGGATCATGGTTGCATCGCCTTGCGCACGCTCGAGATTCCCTGGACCGATCTGATCGATAACCAACTGTGCGAGGCATTTGGATTGACAGAGGCCGAGTGCGAGATTGCCCGGGAATTTTATCGCCTGAAGGATACAAGGACCGTTGCGCAGCACCGCGGCACTTCGCTGGCCACTGTTCAAACCCAGCTCAAATCGATTTACGCCAAGACGCAAACTTCAAGCCAGGCACAGTTGCTGCAGGTGCTATCTCTTCTTGCGGCTCGCGCTGCATTGGATAAGCGCAGCCAGGTGGCGGCCTGGTCCAACCCGATTGGCCGTGAAGCCTCTGTGCTGCGCAGAGATGGAAATGATATTGCCTACAGCTGGCAAGGTGCAAAAGACGGGCAGCCCGTACTTGTCGTTCACGGCCACACACTGGGTCATATCTTCCCACCGGAAGCTGATCGGATTTACCGTGAAGCTGGACTGAAACTCTATCTGGTTTCGCGGCCTGGCTTTGGCCATAGCGGCCTGAATACATCAGTTACATCGGCTGAGGACGCCGCGCTGACGATCATCGATTTCTGTCGCGAGCTTGGCCTTCATCATGTGCCGGTACTGACGATCAGCAGCGGGCTGATCGGGCTTAGCGAGGCTTTGGATGAGGTCCCAGAGCTTGTCAGCTCGATCATGCATTTGGGGTATCTTTGGTTCAACGAAGTCCCGTTGGCCAGAAGCCTGCCCCGTCATCAAAGGCTGGTGTTCAAACTCGCGGATCGCGCGCCGCGCCTGCTTAAGACATTTTCACGGATCGCTGATCGCAATATGCGCCGGGTGGGCATTGACTGGTACATCGACAAGGTCCTGGGAGACCGCGCCCATGACACGGCGTATTTCAGGTCTGGCGAAAACGCCGGATTGATCCGTGCAGCCGCAGGGCATGTCCTTGCGCAAGGGCCAGATATCTATGCGCGCGAGTTGCCTCAGCCGCGCAAACCGGCGTTTGACCTGCTGCGCCAATCACGACTGCCGACGATGCTGGCCTTGCCCGAGCATGACACAATTCACGAGTTTGATGATTATGCAAAGGCGCTTTCGTTGAACGAAAGCGTGCGCCTTGAATTGCTTCGCGACAGCGGGGAATTGTACTTTTACAAATCGGCCGAGACCATCGCGCGGCTGGCGATACAGCACTTTGCAAAGACAGCGCCCGGCTATGAATTCCTGCGGGAGTCTGTCGAAGCAAAGGCGATCTGAATACGTCCCGGGGCAACCGCTTTCCTTTGCTCCGATTCCGATTTTTGCAAGAAAATCCAGCGCGTACACCGTTCGGTGTATGACGCTATTTGCGGCAACAGATACCTCTCTCAATCAACGGAAACGCGACGGAACCGATAGTCCTCCATTGGGACTTTTGGTCGCTGATTCGAGGGGAATCCAAAATGACTCAATTGCTCAAGCGTGCTGGCAGGATCAGCAGTCTCATAATCGCCATGTACGCCTCAACCGGCATCGCCCATGCCAACTGGACAGGCACCTGGGATAGCCAGCACGGCGACCTGCGGCTCTTACAGGACGGCGAGCGCGTTTATGGCGACTATGCCGGTCGCGGCTATTTCGAGGGGCGCGTTTCGCAGGATGGCAATCGGCTGCGCGGCACATTCCAGTACAACACGCGGCGTAACCGCAACGGCTACATCGAATTCGTCCGGAACGGTGACAGCTTTGAAGGCGGGTGGAGTTGGGCCGATGATGGACCTGTATCCTACACCCGCGGCAATTGGAGCGGCAGTCTCAAAACGACATCGCCCCCAACGCTCATCTACGCAGTAGGCCGCAGCGAATACTGGGCTGATTTCTGGAATCCGAAAGGCGGCGGCGCCATGAACTGGGCGTTCGAGGGAGTGGCGCCGGCGCAGAACGCCAGCTTCGCATTTGAGCCGCAATATGAAACCGTTGCAGATATCTGGACCGGCACCTTCGACACCAATTATGGCGAACTGCGCCTGATCCAGCAGGGCCGCCGTGTCTTTGGTGAATATGCCAAGCGCGGATATTTCGAAGGTTGCACCCATGCTGGCGGCGCAATCATGCGTGGCACATTCCAGTATTACAGCCCGCGCTCAAAGCATGGTTTTATCGAGTTTCGCACCGACGGAGACGGCTTCGAGGGCACCTGGACCTGGACGAAAAGCGGAGTCCCAGCAAGCAGCGCAAAAATCAACTGGCGCGGCGCACGCACCAATCCTGCTGCGCGCGAAGAGGTCTCTACCCGCGCCAATGAAATGAACTTTGCCGACATGTGGTCGACGATCACCGACGGACAGCGCCGCTGGGTTCTGGGCAGCGACTATTACGATAGCTGCGACCCGCCCGAGGTGGACGAGCCCGGCGGGGAAAACGAATTCCCGGGCGAAATGCTCGATCCGGCGGGCCGCTGACGAATCCTTGATCAAAACGAAGGTCAATCACGTCGCGCAGGCAATCCGAAAATCAATAATACAAACCGGTCGCACGTAAATACCTCAACTTTATCAAGGAAATTCAATATGAAGAAGCTTGTAGTTATTTCAGGTGCATTGGCTTTTGCTGCGGGATTCACTCAACCGGCTATGGCGGCGTCTTGTTCCGCGAATGTCACGCTCAATAACACTTCAAACAGCGAGGCTGTCGCAACCGTCTACAGCAAGACGCGTCTCAATGCCGGATGGTCGCCAAAGCGGTCAGTTCTCTCACGGGACGAAAGCCGCAAGTTGATTGCCGCAGTCTCCGGCGTAGCGGGAGGAGTTGCTACCGCAGCAACTGTCGGAACGGCGGGCGCGGCCACTCCTGTGCTCGCCTGGGTCGGAGTCGGAACCGTTGCAGCCGGTGCAATCAACGAGATTTCATACGATGTCAGGGATCGGCGGGTTATCGAGCGCACCTTCGTGATCAAGCCCAGATCATCGGGCCGGATCAGCGTTAAATTCCCCTTCGCGTGCCGTCTCAAACGCCAGTTGCTGGTTGATGTGGTCTGCAAGAACGGACAGCAGATCACCTACAGCAAGAGCAACACCAAGGCTTTCAACTATTCCAAGAACCGGAGTTACAGCCGGAGGATTTGCGAGGGTGTTCGTTGATACCGCTGCAGTGTGTGGATGTGGGGTGCCGCTTGGGCGGTGCCCCGCACACCATCTGATGCAAGCGGGTCATGCCCCTTCGACAGAACGAATAGTGGCCTGATGGCCGAGGGACTGACCGACCATCGATATGCTGGTCTCATCGAAATCTCGAAAGGAGGTGGCACTATGCGCACTTCGTATCTTGCAGCGTCCATCGCGCTGCTCACAACCCTCTCGGCCTGCGGCGGGGCTGAGCCCTCCGCTGACGACATGATCAACGACGCTACCGACATGGCGGCTGATATCACGGCCGCCTCCTCCAGACTGCCCCAAGAGCTGCGTCTGGCTGCTGGGGCATCGGGGGATATGCCCTGCGGTTTGCCGAAACTGCCTGGTGCGCGCGTTGCTCGTTCGATCAATCCGGCCAGCTCAACCTACAACACCGACAGTGAGCCCGCCGAGGTCGCCGCGTTCTACAGCGCGGCAGCTGAAGCGCGCGGCGCAACCGCCACCACCGGCGGACCGCACGGTATGACCGTGATCAAGCTGGCGCTGGGCGAGGAGGGCGACTGCGAAGTTGTCGCGCAGGCGCAAATGCCGGGCGACACCAATGTGCTCGTCAGCACACAGCCTTGAACAGGCTGTTCGGTCCGCCTATTTCCATGTTTCCAGCAGAGCATCATACTCGATGGTCTGCGGCGCTGGGTCTTCGTTGGCCAGTTTCGGCTTTGGTGAACCGGGCTGATTCAACCAATAGGCGACATCTGTCTCGTCATTGAGTTTTGGGCCCAGATCACCCTGCAATCCCGATCGCTCAAGCCGGGCAAGGACACGCTCTTGCTGCTCGCACAATGCGTCAAGCGCGGCTTGCGGCGTCTTGGTGCCAGAGGAAGCATCGCCGATATTCTGCCACCACAGCTGCGCCAAACGCGGATAATCCGGAACATTGGTTCCTGTCGGCGACCACCGAGTGCGCGCTGGCGAGCGGTAGAATTCGACGAGGCCGCCAAGTTTGGGTGCGCGCTCAGTGAAAGAGTCATGCTGGATCGTGGATTCCCGGATGAATGTCAGGCCAATATGCGCTTTCTTCACATCGACCGTTTTCGACGTCACGAACTGGGCATAGAGCCATGCCGCCTTTGCCCGGTCAGTGGGCGTTGACTTCATCAACGTCCATGATCCGGCATCCTGATACCCGACCTTCATGCCCTCTTCCCAATAGGCGCCATGCGGACTGGGCGCCATTCGCCAGAGCGGCGCTCCATCATCATCGAGAACCGCGCCAGCATCCTTGCCAACCATATTTGCGGTAAAGGTGGTGTACCAGAATATCTGCTGCGCGATGGCCCCTTGCGCGGGGACCGGGCCTGCCTCGGAGAAAGTCATGCCAGCGGCGGAGGGCGGTGAGTATTCGTTCAGCCATTTGGAATATTTGGCAAGGGCGTAGACGGCTGCGGGCGAATTGGTGGCCCCGCCCCGTGCGACGCACGAACCAACCGGTTGTGAGCTCTCGTTTACGCGGATGCCCCATTCATCGACCGGCAGTCCGTTTGGTTCTCCGATAGAGCCCATACCGGCCATCGACATCCAGGCATCGGTAAACCGCCATCCAAGCGATGGATCCTTCTTGCCATAGTCCATGCTGCCATAGACCGTTTGCCCGTCGATTTCCCTGCCAGTGAAGAACTCAGCGATGTCCTCATAGGCGGACCAATTGACGGGGACACCCAGATCATAACCATATTCAGCTTTGAAATCGGCCTTGATCGCAGGATCGGTAAACCAGTCATAACGGAACCAGTACAGGTTCGCGAATTGCTGATCCGGCAGTTGGTATAGCTTGCCATCGGGGCCGGTTGTGAAATCAATCCCGATAAAGTCGGCAAGGTCCAGCGCAGGATTGGTGACATCGCTGCCCTCGCCCGCCATCCAGTCGGTCAGATTGCGCACCTGCTGATACCGCCAGTGGGTCCCAATCAGATCGGAATCGTTCACATAGGCGTCGTAGATATTCTCGTCAGACTGCATCTGGGTTTGCAGTTTTTCAACGACGTCGCCCTCACCGATCAAATCGTGAGTGACCGTGATCCCGGTCATCGCCGAAAACGCCGGAGCGAGGACTTTGGATTCGTATTCGTGGGTGGCGATTGTCTCGGACACGACGGATATTTCCATCCCCCGGAACGGTTCGGCGGCCTGCATGAACCACGCCATTTCCGCTTCCTGCTCTTCGCGGGTCAGACCGGACAGCTCACCAATTTCCGTATCGAGGAAGGCAGTCGCAGCTTCCTCTCTTTCGGCGTCGCTCAAAACAGCGCCGTCCATATCGCTGCCTTCAGAGCACGAGATCAGCGCGAGACTTGCGCCGAGAATCGTTGCTCTTCTCATGAATTTCATACCGTCCATCCCATCCCTTTTCCCAGTCATACCCAGCGAAAGACGCAACTGGCAAACAGGACGCAAATGACCAGCGCCCCATATTGCGGTGCATCCACCAAACCGATCCACGCGAGGTTGATAAAGGCAGAGCCCAGCAGGGAGATGAAAAACCGGTCTCCTCGCATCGTTTCAATGCCCAGAACCCCGGTCCGGGGACTGCTGGGATACTTGAGGTGAAGCACCGCCATAATGGCCAGCGCCGCTGCAATCGACGCAAAGAAGAGCGCCGTTGGCCAGGTCCATGCCATCCAGTCCATCAGGTTCCCTCCGCCACGCTAAACCCGCCCCTACACCCGGCCCAGGGCAAAGCCCTTCGCGATGTAACTGCGCACGAAATAGATCACAATCGCGCCGGGAATGATGGTCAGAACGCCCGCTGCTGCGAGCACGCCCCAGTCGAGACCCGATGCAGAAACGGTGCGTGTCATGATCGCGGTGATGGGCTTTGCATCCACGCTGGTGAGAGTACGGCTGAGAAGCAGTTCAACCCAGCTGAACATGAAGCAGAAGAATGCCGTCACCCCGATGCCCGGCGCAATCATGGGCACGAAAATCCGCGTGAAGAACCGCGTAAATCCATACCCGTCGATAAAGGCGGTTTCGTCGATCTCACGCGGAACGCCGCGCATGAACCCTTCCAGTATCCATACGGCGAGCGGGACATTGAACAGGCAATGTGCGAGCGCCACGGCGATATGCGTGTCGAACAGGTTCACGCTGGAATAGAGCTGGAAAAACGGCAGAGCAAAGACCGCAGGGGGCGCCATGCGGTTGGTCAGCAACCAGAAGAACAGGTGGTTGTCGCCGTAAAACCGGTAGCGGCTGAACGCATAGGCCGCAGGCAGAGCGACAAGCAGCGAGATTGCCGTGTTGAGCGACACATAGATGAAGCTGTTGACGTAGCCCATGTACCATGACGGATCGGTCAGGATGGTGCGGTAATTGTCGAACGTCAGATCGTCCGGGAAGAGCGTGAACGAATTGAGTATCTCCGAATTCGATTTGAGGCTCATGATGACCAGCCAGTAAATCGGCACCATCAAGAACAGCAAATACGCTGTCATCACGACGGCAGACAGGCGCAATTTCGGCATCCGTTTGCGGGTTGCAGACGCTGCACTCACGACCCCGCTCATTGCCTCGCTCATTTCTGGCCATCCGCTTTGTCGGTCGTGATCATCACGGTGTAAAACACATAGGAAATCAGCAGGATCACAAGGAAATACATCAAGGAGAAGGCGGCGGCCGGACCAAGGTCGAACTGGCCAAGCGCCATCTTCACCAGATCGATCGAAAGGAACGTCGTTGCATTGCCCGGACCGCCTCCGGTCAGAACGAATGGCTCGGTGTAGATCATAAAGCTGTCCATGAAACGCAGCAGCACCGCGATGATCAGGACACCGCGCATCTTTGGCAGTTCAATATGGCGAAAGACGTTCCACCGGCTGGCCTGATCAATCTGGGCCGCCTGGTAATATGCATTCGGGATGGAGCGCAGTCCCGCATAAGACAAAAGAGCCACCAGCGAAGTCCAGTGCCAAACGTCCATGGCGACCACCGTTACCCACGCATCAACGGCATTCTGAGCGTAATTGTAAGAGATACCCAGGTCGGACATCACCCGCCCAAGCAAGCCAATGTCCGAACGCGCGAACACCTGCCAGATCGTGCCCACGACGTTGTATGGAATAAGCAGCGGCAGGGCCATGAGAACGAGGCAGGCAGAGGCGGTCCAGCCCTTTTTCGGCATGCACAGGGCTACCAAGATCCCGAGCGGTATCTCGATCAGCAGGATGATAGCCGAGAAAAGCAGCTGGCGCCCAAGAGCATCCCACAGGCGCTCTGATTGCAGCAGCTCGCGATACCATTCGAGACCCACCCAGAAAAAGTCGTTCCCGCCAAAACTGTCCTGAAACGAGTAATTGACCACCGTCATCATCGGAATGACCGATGAAAAGGCGACCAGTATCACCACTGGAAAAACCAAGATCCACGCGCGGTGGTTTACCGGTTTATCCATCAGGAAATGCCCCCTGTCGGCTTGTGCGATGCGCTGCCTTCGATCCGCCAGTCATTACAGAACAGGCTGACCTTTGCCGGGTCAAAGACGACGTTGGTCATGTCTGCCTCAACCTCAACCCCGGCATCGACGGCAATGTTGATCTCGGCATCGAACACTGTGGCGCTGACCAATTTTTGTCTGCCCACATCTCTGATTTGATTGATTGTCACGGGCAATCCCGCACCCTTCGTGAGCCGGACAAACTCGGGCCGTATCCCCAAAACCACCCCACCCTCTGGATTTCCATAGTTGCTTTCCAGATCGATTGTGTGGCCGTTGGTCTCCGCTCTGCTGCCTTCCACCGACACGGGGATAAAGTTCATGCCCGGCGAGCCAATGAAATAGCCGACAAACACGTGGGCAGGCGTTTCAAACAGCTCTTGCGGGGTGCCGATTTGCACGATCAATCCGTCATGCATCACCACGACCTTTTCAGCAAAGGTAAGCGCCTCGGTCTGATCATGGGTCACATAGATCATCGTGTGACCAAATTCGCGGTGCAGCGATTTGAGTTGGGTGCGCAATTCCCATTTCATGTGGGGGTCGATGACGGTCAGCGGTTCGTCAAACAGGATAGCGTTTACATCATCGCGAACAACGCCCCGCCCCAGTGAAATCTTCTGTTTAAGATCGGCAGTCAGACCGCGCGCCTTCTGGCCGAGATGCGCCTCCAGCCCGATCATCCGCGCAACGCGCTGCACCCGCTCTGCGACATAACTCGCCTCCATACCGCGATTGCGCAGAGGGAATGCCAGATTTTGGCCCACTGTCATCGTGTCGTAAACCACAGGAAACTGGAAAACCTGCGCGATATTGCGCTGCGCCGTGGACATCGCGGTAACGTCCTCTTCACCGAACAGAATGCGCCCGCGTGTTGGCTGGAGCAGGCCCGACATTATGTTGAGCAAGGTCGTCTTGCCACAACCGCTTGGCCCCAGCAGAGCGTAGGCGCGCCCGTCTTCCCACATGTGGTTGACTTCCTTCAGCGCGAAATCGGCGTCCTCGCGGGGGTCGGGGTGATAGGCGTGGGCCAGATTTTGAAGAGTGATGGATGACAAGGCTAGACGCTCACCCTGCCATTCTCGGTGCAGGGCAGGCCCACTCTTTGCCCAGCGCGGTCGAAATAAAAGACGTTGTCGGGGTCAAGGCAGATTTGCAGATTCTGACCAACCTCGATTGTCTGAGTGCCCGCGATCAGCCCGATCCACCGCTCGCCCGCCGCTTCCAGATGGATATAGGTCTCCGATCCGGTCAGCTCGGTTATGATCAGTTGTGCCTCAAACGCCAATTTATCCGCCGCCGTCTCGCCCAATTCGATATGGTGAGCGCGGAAGCCTGCGCGATATTCGCCATCCGGCAAAGGCGCGAGATCATCGCCTGCCTGCGCGGTTTGTCCATTCGGAAAACGAACGGCATTTCCCTCTTTTCGCACGGCTGCGAAGTTCATGGGTGGATCGGAGTAAACCCGCGCTGTGACCTCATCAACCGGTCGGCGATAGACCTCCATGGAAGGCCCAAACTGCGTCACGCGCCCTTCCCATAAGGTTGCCGTATTCCCGCCCAGCAACAACGCTTCCTCAGGCTCCGTCGTGGCGTAGACAAAAATGCTTCCCGATGCAGCGAAGAGCCGGGGGATTTCGCTGCGAAGCTCTTCGCGCAGTTTGTAATCCAGATTGGCCAGAGGCTCATCCATCAGGACCAGACCGACATCTTTGACGAGAGCGCGAGCAATCGCGCATCTTTGCTGTTGTCCGCCGGAGATTTCGCTGGGCTTGCGATCGAGGATCGGGGTCAGTTGCAACAGCTCGGCCATCTCCTGAACACGCGCATCAATCTCGGCCCGCGATTTCTTCTGCAGTTTCAGCGGCGAGGCGATATTGTCGTAAACGCTCATCGACGGATAATTGACGAACTGCTGATAGACCATCGCAATATCGCGGTGCTGCACGCGCTGCCCGGTTACGTCCTGGTTGTTCCAGAAAATTGCGCCCGCATCGGGCCTGTCCAACCCCGCCATGAGGCGCATCAAAGAGGTCTTGCCCGCTGTTGTCGGCCCTAACAGGACGTTCATCGACCCCTTTTGCAACTCCAGATCAACCGGATGAATGTGGGTGTCACCATCCAGAGATTTCGAGACACCTTCCAGACGCAGGCTCATAATGTGTTCTTTGAAGCGGGATGTCTCAAGAATTTCGCCTGTCGTCAGCTTGGCCGATTTGGCCCTGATGCCACCGTAATCGCAGGAGCAATAAAAAGCAGGGCAGCGATGGCAAGCCTTTTCCTATTCACCGCGATGGTAAGCCGGCACCCGCATCCAGCGTGGCCAGCAACGCTTTGGAGGGCTCAAGATCAAGGCCTTCTGCCTTAATCCAGTCATCGTTGAAGATGGTCTCGGTGTAGCGGGAGCCTGCATCACAAATCAGTGTGACAAGACTGCCTGTCTCGCCTCTCTCCTGCATTTCATGCGCCAGTATCAACGTAGCAAACAGGTTGAGGCCGGTCGATCCGCCGACCTTTCGGCCAAGCTTTTGCGACACCCAATGCGTGGCCGCGATACTGGCTGCGTCATTCACTCTGATCATCCGGTCGACAACGCTGGGAATGAAGGACGGCTCGAACCGGGGCCGGCCCACACCCTCCAGTCGCGAAGGTGTGCATTGGGCCGGGATTGAGGCGGCATCATTAAACCCTTCGAGGAAGACCGAGCCTTCGGGGTCTGCGACGCACAGATTGGTCTTGCAGTAGATTTCGGGCCGATACCGGATGAACCTGCCAATCGTCGCCGATGTGCCCCCGGTGCCGGCGCCGACCACGACCCATGATGGGGCGGGATGCGGCTCCTTTTGCATCTGTTCAAACAGGCTTTCGGCAATATTGTTGTTACCGCGCCAATCGGTTGCGCGCTCGGCAAAGGTGAACTGGTCCATATAATGGCCGCCGGATGCGCGCGCGACGGCCTCTGCATGCTGATAGATCGTCGCGCTGGGCGCGTATTCGCATGTGCCACCGAAGAACTCGATCTCCTTGATCTTGCGCGCGCTGGTTCCTTCAGGGACGACGGCGGTGAACGGAAGGCCCAGCAGCCTTGCAAAATAGGCTTCGGATATCGCGGTCGAACCCGACGATGCCTCGACAATGCGGGTCGTCGGGCCGATCTTTCCGTTGCACAGCCCGTACAGGAACAGCGACCTTGCCAGCCGATGCTTGAGACTGCCTGTTGGGTGCGTGGATTCATCCTTCAGATAGATGTCGATGCCGGGAAACGCGCCGAGCGGAAGCTTCAAAAGGTGCGTATCGGCAGAACGCTGAAAATCCGCTTCGATCAGATTCACCGCGCGGTGAATCCAGTCGCGGTCTGCTGCGCCGTGCCTGTCC
Organism: Erythrobacter sp.; assembly: GCA_049647465.1. GTDB lineage: Bacteria > Pseudomonadota > Alphaproteobacteria > Sphingomonadales > Sphingomonadaceae > Erythrobacter. The sequence continues at coordinate 28,720 of JBARXS010000127.1, read as the reverse complement.
CGCGAGGCAATATCACCCAGAATGGCGGCATCAAACGGGCTGTTGGACGATAACATGCGGGCGCCTCGCTGCTGTGTTTCTTGTGATCTGGTCGTAGCAAGGCACTAAGCTGCTTTTCTCACAAAGACAGCATGAATTGTCATCGAAAAGTTGGCAGAGACAATGGCGCGCCTCCAGCCACCCGCGACCTTCCGCGACCAGGATGATGGCCGGCTGTGGGCGGAACAAAGCGCGGATCAGCAGTTGTGTCGCTCATAGGCTAATCGATAGCTATCATGAAGAAGCCGGGCGCACTCTTGCCCTGTTCCGATGCACCCAGATGATCTTGTACTGAAACGCGTCGTTACGCGGCGCTTGGATCAGCCCGCGCCAAACGCGATCAGGCGGCGGATCTGTGCGCGCAGCTCTTCGGGATAGGCACCGGTAATGCGGCCGAATTCCTCAGTGCCATACATCCGCGAAAGCGCCGGACCAGAGACCGCGAAATACTCAATAGCGGACAGCATCTGGTATACGCAGGCGAATTTCTTCTCGAAAGGCAATGACGCGAGACCATCAACCTTGTCGAGCTGGCTGACAATCTCATCAAGAAAAAGCTTGAGGTGCCATTGTTCGGGAGGGGCGGCTTGCCGCTGATTATCCATCAACTCGCGCATCAGAACCCTGGTATCCAAAGGACTGCGCTGGACTTCTGCGTGAACGCCCAAAATCATGTCCTCAAACTGCTCTGCCGGGTCCTTTGCAGGATCGACGCTTGAGCGCATCGCAGTGAGCAAACGCCGGGAAATGCGCTTTAGCACTTCGTTGTAGAGGTCTTCCTTGCGCTTGAAATAATACAGCAAGGCCTGCTTTGTCAGGTCCAGCTCACCGGCGATCTGAGCGATGCTTGCACCATAGAACCCGCGCTGCGCAAACTGCGAAAGCGCTGCATTAAGCAGGTTTTCGCGCGTATCATCACGCGTCACATCCAGTTGTTCCATGCGTCCCCTCTCAGAGGCATCAGTCGGCAATTCGGCAGAATGATCCGCCATAAAATCCAAGCGGCCTGCCTTGTCCCGCCTCGCTGATCCCCACGACTTCGCCGAAAACCATCGTGTGATCGCCCGCAGGGTAAAGCGACCAGCGGCGGCATTCAAGGTAGCCCAGAGCTCCGCCGATCACGGGAAGGCCTTGAGGTGTGTGGATAAAGTCCTCCCCTTCCAGCGCCGCACTGCCGCGTGTCGCATAGCGCGTCGCCAGATCCTGCTGGTCTTCGTTCAGGATACTGATCGCGAAACGCTCGGCCTCGGACCAGATATCAAACTGGCTGGATGCGTTGCCAAGGCTCCAGCATACGAGCAACGGCTCCAAAGAGACGGAAACGAGGGAATTAACGGTGATACCGGAAATAGTGCCGTCGGCAGCTGCCGTTGAGACAACACAAACCCCGGTCGCAAACTGACCCATCAGCTTGCGAAAGTCTGCCGGTTCTACCGGAAGTGCCGAGAGGACGTCGTGCAAAAAGGAAACTCCGATACGAGTGTCTGGATCAGGTCGGGTCGATTGGCCCTGATATGGGGCTCGGTGCGAGTTCTGCAAATGAAGCGCGATTGTCAATGAAACGGCGAATGGGCCATGCAGTGCCCGATCACTGATAAATAAAGGCAATTATTGCGCCGCTTTCAGCTCCACTGCATCGGAAGCTGGCGTGCCCCACGCGCCACCCAGCGCGAGATTTAGCGCTACCCATTGCTCGATCCGCTGGCGGCGCAAACCCACCAGATTGCGTTCGGCAGAGAACAGCCTCTGCTGAAAATTGAGCACGTCGATCAGGTCAATCTCGCCTTCGGAATATTGCAATTGCGCCAAGGCATAGGCCGTCCCCGCCTCTTCAGCGGCCGTTTCAAGGATCAATTCACGCTGGCCAAGGACCTGAACGGCATCAAGATTGTCCTCAGCGTCACTTAAAGCGGCCAGAGCGGTGGAGCCGTAGGATGCAATGGCCGCTTTAGCATTCGCATCCGCTTCGTCCACCTGGGCACCGCGAAGACCGGCATCAAAGATCGGTTGGAGCACATTGCCGACAATCGACCATAGGAAGTTGGACGTGTTCACCACCTCCAGAAGATCGGTCGATGCGCCGCCGACTGCTCCGGTCAGCACGATCTGAGGCAATTGCGCAGCCTTCGCCTGGTCGACATCGGCGAGCGCAGCGGCAACCCGGCGCTCAGCGGCGATCACATCGGGGCGACGCTCCAGCAGCGACGATGGCAGACCGGCCGGTGGCGCAGGCGGCGTTTCCGGCAGTGTGCCCGCCAGAGCGACGCGGTCAGCCGGATACCGGCCCAGCAGCACTTCAAGCGCGCGCCGCGCCTGACGCGCGCCCAGCTGCGTCTGCGCCAGATTATCCCGCGCCGCCTCAAGGTCTGCTCCGCTGGTCGCAGTGTCCTGCCGGGAGGCAAAGCCTTCCCGATAACGGACCCGCACGATCCGGTCGATTTCAGCCAGCGCATCCACTGTGCGCCTTGCAACACCGACCTGCTCGCCCGCTTCGATGCTGGTGAAGTAGGCTGAGGCCACTCCGGCGGCCAGCGAGTATTGGGCAAAGCGCAGATCCGCTTCAACTGCCTGAGCGCTCGCATAGGCGGCGTTGCGCCCTGCCCTGATCCGGCCCCAAAGATCGACTTCCCACTGTCCTTGCGCAGTCAGCGTGTAGAATGGCTGATTAAGCGCAAACGGATTGGGCGTGTCGGTCTGGTCGGCGTTGAAGTTGGCGTTGATCTGCGGGAACAGCGCCGAACGCGCCTGCCTTACAATCGCGCGCGACGCCTCAAGACTGGCGGCTGCCGCGCGGATATCGGGATTGTTGGCCTGCGCCTCCAGCACCAACTGGCTGAGCACGGGATCGCCCACCGCTTCGATCCACCCGATCTGTACCTCGCCCGGTACAGCCCCAGCGACGATCCAGCTTTCAGGCAGTTTGGGAAGGCTTTGCGCGGTGGCTTCGGCCACGTCCTGATCGGTGCTGAGCGTAGCACAGCCCGCCAGAGTGAGCGCAAGTAGGAGCATGAAAGACCTGCGCACGATCATGCCGCAGCCCCCTTTGCCGCATCGGCGCGCTCATCTGTCGATATGCCGAACACGCTGGCATAGACCACCGGGATAATGACCAAAGTCAACGCGGTGGCGAAACTGAGGCCAAAGACCAGCACCACAGCCATGGACTGGAAAAACGCATCCGTGAACAGCGGGATCACACCCAGAACGGTGGTGCCGGAACCCAGCAAGACCGGACGTACACGGCTCGCTGCACTGTCGACCAGAGCATCCATACGCGGTTTGCCCTCGCCTATCTCAAGGTCAATCTGGTCAACCAGAACAATCGCATTCTTGATCAGCAATCCGGCGAGCGAGAGAACTCCGAGAATGGCCATGAACTCAAACGGGACACCCATCACGACAAGGCCAAACACCACGCCAACCAGCGCCAGCGGCACGACCGACCAGATCACCAAAGGCTGACGCAGCGCGTTGAACAGCAGGATCGTGACCAGGATCATCGCACCAAAGCCAAACGGTATCGCGCTCGCCAATTGGCCATTGGCTTCGGAGGAATTACCCGATTCCCCGTCCCATTTGAGCGAATAGCCGGGCGGCAGGTCGATCGCGTTCACCAATGGCTGAACACGGGCCTGCAAATCGCCTGCGATGACGCCGGGCGCCGGATCCGCCTGCGCCTTGATCGACCACAGATTGTCGGTCCGCCGCAATCGGCTGTCGCGCCAGATTGTCTCGATCCCGTCGGTCACCTGTTCAATCGGCACCGCAGCACCGGTGGGGCCGATAATCTGGATCGTACCGATATCGCTGACATCCAGCCGTTCATCAGCAGGAGCGCGCGACATGATCGGGATGAGATCATCATTCTCGCGGTAGACGCCGACTTGCTGGCCTGAGTAATTCCTTGCCAAAGCCGCTCCGAGATCAGACCGGCTCACCCCTGCGCGGCGGCCTTTCACTTCGGAATAGACCGGTTCAATCGCGGGGACGCGCTGTCGCCAATTGTCCTTGATCGCGATTGCCCCGCCATCCTCGCGATAGATCGCCTGAGCCTGCCGCGCGAGGTCGCGCAAGACATCAGGCTCTGGCCCGGAGAAAGTCGCTTCGATTTTCGAGCCTCCGCCCGGCCCCAGAACAAACCGCCAGACCTTGCCCTGCGCCTGTGGGTAATTGTCATCGATATGCTGCTGCACTTCGGGGATCAGCGTGTCGAGCCGCTCATAATCGTCAAGCTTTACCAGCAGCTGACCATAGGCCGCGTTGCTGCTTTCAAACTGGTATACCAACATATAGCGCAGCGTGCCGCGGCCTACCAAAGTGTGGACATGCTCGACCCCTTCAAGGCTTGAGACATACTCGGTCAAGTCACGCATATCGGCATCTGTCTGCTCAATATCCGAGCCTTCGGGCAGCCAGTAATCGACCACCAGTTGCGGGGTTGTCGAGGCGGGGAAGAAGCCGGGCGTAACCAGGCCGAAGCCCGCCACAGACACCGCAAAGATCGCCACTGCACCTGCAATCGTCGCAATCCGGTGACCCACCAGAAACGCAACCAACCGTTTGAACCGCTCCATCAACGCTCCCGGCTTGCCTTCCTCCACCGGAGTGCCGCCCGATCCTTCGTGACACTGGTCCTCGATCTGTTTGAACAGGATAGAGCACAGGAACGGTGTGATGGTGATGGCAAAGACCCAGCTGTAGAGCAGCGAGATGAGGATCACCCAGAACAGGTCGCCGGTAAACTCGGCAGTGTCGCCGGGTGCCAGGCCGATCGGGGCGAAAGCAAGGATACCAACCAATGTCCCGCCGAGCAGGGGCCAAACGGACCGTTTCACAACATCGCTGGCAATATCGATGATGCGTCGCCCGCGCATGCACCCGATCAGCACTCCGTCCGCGATCACGATGGCGTTATCAACCAGCATCCCCAGCGCAATGATCAGCGCGCCCAGAGAGATGCGGTGCATCGGGATATCGCCCATATACATTGTGCCCAGAGTTGCGGAGATCGTGAGCAGCAATCCGATCCCGATGACGAGGCCGGACTTCCAGCCCATAAACACAACCAGCGCTCCGATAACGATGGCAAGCGCGAGCAGGACGTTCAAAAGAAAATCGGAAACCGACTGTTCGACGACCTCACCCTGATTGTAGAATTCATGCAATTCGACACCGGCGGGCCGCTGCCCTTCGACTGCTTCGAGTTTTGCAGTGATCCTCTCGGCTACGGCAACGACATTGGTGCCTGAAACCGCCGCGACTCCCATGATCAGGCTGGGTTCGCCGTCCCAATAGGCGACGAATTCCGCCGGATCGCGCAGGCCGCGATAAACCGTCGCAATATCGCGCAGTTGCACCACGCGGCCATCGGCAGAGGACACGAGCAGGTTCGAAATGGCTTCAACTGAATCGATATCCCCGCTCGGCGTGATCCTCAAACGCTTGCCGTCAATTTCAACCGTACCGCCGGAAACGACGGTATTCTGGGTCGAGAGCTGCTGAAAAATCGCGTTGACTGTGGTGCCCAATCCAACCGCATTCTGGCGGGCAATCTCGACATAGATAACTTCGTCGCGCTCACCCGCGATATTGATTTTGCCAACGCCGTCCACTGTCAGCAAGTCCTGCCTCAGCTGCTTCGCATAGCGGCGCAGCTCTGGCATGGTGTAACCCCTGCCGGTCAGCACATAATAGATGCCGAACACGTCGCCGAACTCGTCGAAGACCTGGCTTGGCCCGGCACCGGGCGGCAAATCCGCCGCGGCATCGCGAACCTTGTTACGCAGTTTTGTCCAGATCAGTTGGAGCGAATCCTTGCTCGGGCTCGCATCATATTTGATTTCGACCGATATCTCGGAGAAGCCTGCGGAGGAGACTGAGCGGATTTCCTTGACCTCGGCCATGTCCTGCAAGGCTTCTTCCAGGGGAGTGGAAACCTCTCGCGCCACCTCTTCAGGGCTTCCGCCGGGATAGGGCGTGAAGATCTGCGCCTGCCGGATCGTGAATTCCGGGTCTTCAAAACGCGGCATGTTTTCATAGGCAAACCAGCCCGCCAGCAAAGACAGCACAACGATGATCCACATGATCAAGCGGTTGCGGATGCTGAACGCAGCGATATCCATAATAGGTGTGCCTGCCGCCCTGTTCAGTCAGACCACGGGCGCACGCGGTCACCGGCCTGAAGGTAATCGCCGCCCGCCGCGACAATCGTTTCGCCGACCTTCAGCCCCTTGGTGACAGTCATCATCTCGCCGACGCCTTCGGCAAGGGTCACATCGCGCCGTTCGATGACCTTGTCCGGGCCTTTGACAGCCCAGACGAAGCGCTTGCCCCCCTCGGCCACTATCGCGGCCAATGGGACACTGACGCCGTCCGGAACATCGCCAGCGCTGATCGCTTCGGATTCGTAGGAAAGCGTGGCTGTCATGCCGGTCAAGACCACCAGGTCAGAGGGCGGCGTGAAACTGAAATGGGCCTCGAAGGTCTGAGTGGTGCTGTCTGCCTGCCCGCGAGCCTCACGGAACTGGGCAGCGAATTGCTGGCCTGGCGCGGCGTCCAGCTCAACAAACACGTTGTAAAACCGGACCTGATTGGAATTCAGCACAAAGCTCGCAGGGACATTCACAATCGCCTCGACCGATCGGCTTTGCAGCACCAGCACGGATTGTTGTGGGGCGACATTCTGGAACTGTTCCACACGGGTCAGCCCGACCGCCCCGCTAAAAGGAGCGCGCAGGACAGTGTCGGACAGGTTCTTTTTCGCGGTATCCAGAGACGCCTTGGCAATCTGGCGCTGGGCCTCACGGCTTTCGACCACGCTTTTTGAAATCGCATCCTCTGCGATCAGTCGCTGTGCGCGTTCATATTCGCTGTTGGCGTTAAGGTATTGCGCTTCGGCCTGTTCAAGCGCCGCCTGAAAACTGCGTGCATCCAGCCGGGCAATCACATCGCCGCGCTTGAACTGCGCACCGTCAATGGCGTTCCACTCGGTGATCTGTCCGCCAACCTGAAACGCCAAATCGGTGCTGCGCACGGCGCGCACGACCGCCGGAAAGCTGCCGCTTTGCTCGCCCGTCACACTCGCCAACGTCAGCAGTTTCACGGGACGCGCAGGATCAGGCGCTGTCTGCCGTACCGACTCGCCACAGGCAGACAACGCGATAAGAATTGCGAGCACACCTGCGCGCAAGGACAGATTTTGCTTCATTGTCGCCCCTTTAGTCTGGTCTCAACTGGCGCATGCCAAACAGACCCGTCGGAACGCTCAATCAAACGGCCCCGCAAGTTTGTTGTTCCCGAGCCGACAACCTATCATGAAAAGTCGGGCACTGATGCACGCTTTGCACGTTCTAGCGGATAACACTCACTGCCACGCAGCAAACAGGACGGGCCAATGATCAATCGCTTTGGGGATGCGCTAAAGGATTTTCTGAAACAGGAAAGTGCAGGCGGCATAGTCCTGATCGCCTCTGCCGCGCTGGCCCTGATCATCGCAAACAGCCCTGCGGCCCCCGCCTATTTTGGGACCCTCGAGTCGAAGCTGAACCTGTCGTACGGCGCGTTTGAGATCAACAAGCCATTGTTGCTGTGGATTAATGACGGGCTGATGGCGGTGTTCTTCTTCCTTATCGGCCTGGAAGTGAAGCGCGAAATTATCGACGGGCAGTTATCCAGCTGGGACAAGGCCTCGCTTCCGCTGATGGCTGCGATTGGCGGCATGGCGGTTCCCGCACTTGTCTTTGTCGCGTTCAACCTGAATGAACCGGCCAACATCAATGGCTGGGCGATCCCCGCCGCGACCGACATTGCGTTCGCGCTCGGTATCCTGTCCCTACTTGGCCCGCGCGTTCCGGTGGCAATGAAGGCCTTGTTGCTGGCGATTGCCGTGATTGACGATATTGGCGCGATTACTGTCATCGCGCTGTTTTACTCGGGAGAGATCGACACGAATATGCTGATCGGTGCGGCGGTGTGTCTGGCCGGTCTGATTGGCCTGAACCGGATGCGGATCGCATCGGGGATGCCCTATGTTGTAATCACCATAGTCATGTGGGTGTTTGTGCTGAAATCCGGCGTCCACGCGACACTCGCTGGCGTCGCAGCGGGCATGACTATCCCGGTTGTCGCGCGGGACGGCACGCATTTGCTGCACGAGATGGAACACACGCTGCACAAATGGGTCGCGTTCCTGATCATTCCCATTTTCGGTTTTGCCAATGCAGGTGTGACCCTGATCGGGCTTTCACCCGCTGATCTGCTGGCGCCGCTGCCGCTGGGCATTGCGCTTGGCCTGCTAGTGGGCAAGCAGATCGGGATTGTCGGCATGGCGTGGATCGGCGTTAAGGCAGGAATCGCGACGCTGCCCGAAGGCATTGGCTGGCGAAAAATTCACGGGCTTTCCCTGTTGGCCGCGATCGGATTTACGATGAGCCTGTTCATCGGCAACCTTGCCTTCGCAGACCCGGCGCAGGTTGATGCTGTCAAGCTGGGCGTGCTGGCCGGATCCCTGGTGGCGGCGCTGGCAGGGTTCTTCCTGCTGAAATCAGCATTGCCGGAAAAGGCGCCCGCCGACGAGGTCGCAGAAAACCGAGAAACGCTGCCTGAGCTGGGCTGAGCATGATGCAGCCCATATCGCGAACCGTCGGGGTCAACGGCATCCGTCTGTCCTATTGGGAATGGCGCGCCGATCCCGGTAATCAGGACGCACCGCTCTTTTTTGCACATGCGACCGGCTTTCACGCCCGTGTCTTTGATGCCGTGATTGAACACTTTTCTGGCAGGCGCGTGATCAGCGTTGATCTGCGCGGCCATGGCCGTTCCGAAGGCGGCCCAGTGGATCATTGGGACACGGTGATCGGCGATGTTGCCGCGCTGCTGCACCAGTTGCGCATCCGCCGCGCTGTCGGTGTCGGTCACTCCATGGGCGCGCATGTGCTTGCTCAATGTGCAGCGGATATGCCGGAGGCTTTTAGCCACCTGGTCCTGTTCGATCCGGTGATCCTCGCGCCTGAGTTCTACGACACAAAGGCAAAGCTGTTCACAGCGGACGCACCGCATCCGGCAATCCGCCGAAAGCGTGACTTCGACAGTCCCGAAGCGATGATGGAGCGCTTTGGCACCCGCGATCCATACGACCTCTTCGACGCCCGCGTGTTCGAGGATTACTGCCGCTATGGCCTTTTGCCCAAAGCCGAGGGTGACGGATATGAGCTTGCCTGCACGCCCGAAATGGAAGCCAGCATCTACGGCTCCAGCCGCAGCAATTCCGGGATCCACGAAGCGATAAAGCGGATCGAAGCGCCAACCGTGGTGGTGAGGGCCAAGCAGACCAGTCTCAACGATTTCAAGAGCTCACCGGCATGGCCGATGCTTGCGACATTTATCCCGAAAGGCGAAGATATGCCGCGTCCTGACCGGACCCATTTCCACCCCTTCGAAGACCCGGCAGACGCTGCTGCAATCATTACTCGAGCGATGGCGCGTTAGAAAGCTATTGGGCCGCTCTTAGCAAGTCTTCAAAGTCTTCGCGAACGCTCTTGATTTCAGCAAACCGGGCACGGCGCAGATTGCGGGCGATCACGTCTGACTGCCCTCCATAAAACTGTTTCAACGCCGTTCGCATAGGATTGTCAGGCGCGACAAAGCGAGCAAGGTAGACCGCGATACGCTGCGCCCGCGACAGCGCCTGCCGCGGAACCGTATCAGGCGACCGATCCAGCTCGATCAGGGCCTGACCCAACGCATCAACCACCTCTTCAAGGCATATCCGCGTAAGGTCAGCGTTGGCCGACGCTTCGATCCGGGCGTCCAGATCCACCCGGCGATAGACCGCGGCAGGGTTTTGCGAGGTGCCAAGCATCAGGAGTTATCCGAAATCTCGAACTGCTGGCGAATGAAGCTCAGCGTGGACTGGGACGTGGCAATCTGGCTTTCCGCAGAAGACAGGCTGCGGGTCAGCCGCTCAAGCAAATTGGACTGCTGCTGGGCTATGCGCTCCAGCCGCTCCTCGTTGCGCTCGATCTGCGCTTCATAACGGGTAACCGAACCACCGAGCGAGCCGGGATCACCAATCGCCGAATTGTTGCGCGCTAGCCTATCGATAGTGGCGAACACGCCGCGCGGACCGATTGTGAACATCGCGGCGGCGCCTTCGGGGCTTTCGGTCAAAGTGCGCGCCAACAGCTCTGTATCCAGCCGGAATGTCCCATCTCGGTTGAGCGAAAGGCCGAGGTCTCCCAAAGTATCAGGCGCGCCCTCATCGGCATTGGAGATCACGATCTCGCTTGTCAGACGGGCCAGATCGCGGCGCAATTCACGCGCACCCTGATCGTTGGACAGCGCGTTGCCTGTGCCATCCTCGCCGCCATTCAGGAGTGCAACGATATCATTCAGCGCTGCGGTGAAATCGGTCATCACCTGCGTGATCGCGCTGGTATCCTGACTGAAGGAAAGGTCTGTCGGCTCGCCGATATTGGTCGCTGTCAGATCAAGGGTGATGCCCTCGGGCAGGCCCGTCACCCGATTGCTGGCGCTGCTGAGTGCGACTGTATCCAGCTCAAACATGGCGTTCTGCGCTGTCTCGCGCAACTGGCCGCTATCGCTGGCGGGGGACCAGCCGAGATAGGTCAGATCGCCAGGCGTGTTGGTCGGTCCGGGATTGGTGCTCGTGGGTTCGAGCACGAAGCCGTTTGCACCGCCGTCACGCCCCTTGATGACCAGCTGCGCGCCTCCTGTGCCATCGGCAACATAGGCTTCCAGAGCACCGTCGCTTTCGCTCGAAATCCGCGCGGCAAGATCGGCCAGCGTATCTGTTGCGCTGACCGAGATGGAAAGCGCGGTTTGGTCTGTGTCTGCGGTGAACGTCGCCCCCGATACCGTGCCAAAACGAATGGTAAGCTCGCCTTCGCCCACCAGATCATCGCGGCTTGCAAAGCTGGGCGAGACAAGCGTCTGCGCCTCGGCGAGCTGGGTCACTTCCAAAGAGTAGCTTCCGCTCGGCGAACTTCCCGGCGTGGTAGAGACGCGTGCAATAGCAGAATTGCCAATGCGCGCTTGCGGCGAAAGATCGCCATTGCGGATGCGATCACCCAGTGCACCTGAAAGGTTAGACAGACTGCTGCGCAGCACCGAAGCTGCTGAAATGCGCGCTTCCAGAGCGGAATTGCGCGACTGGAGGGTTTCACGCTGGAACGAGAATGAGGCTTCTGAGAGCTCGCTCGCAAGCCGTCCAAAGTCGATGCCACTGCCTGCGCCAAGCGCGGAGATAATTGAGGAGCCGGGATTTTCCATATCAGAAAGGACGACCCGGCGGCCCGGAGTTTAACTGCAAAAAGTCACGCATGCGAAGCGCCCGCATCGGGTCTGCCGTCCCCGTCAAAGCGCAGCTCTTCAGGCACTTCAACTTTGGGGTGCTGCGGCTGCTCTCCGCGTTTCAATGAAAGCACGAAGGCAACCAGCGCCGCGATGGCAACATACAATTCCTCACGCACCATCTGATTTGCCCGCGTGGTGAAATACACAGAGCGAGCCAGCGCGGGGTATTCGAGCACCGGCAGACCCTCTTCACCCGCAATATCACGCATGGCGAGAGCGGTTTCGCCGCGCCCCTTGGCCAGCAGGACGGGCGCGGGAGCAAGGTCGGGATCATACGTCAGCGCGACGGAATAGTGCATCGGATTGACGATCACGAACTGTGCTTCCTTCATCGCCTTGGCCACGCCCCCACGCGCAAGATCCCGTTGACGCTGGCGCCGCGCTCCCTTCATCTCGGGCGAGCCTTCGGATTGCTTGGATTCGTCGCGCAAATCCTGAAGGCTCATCTTCAGCCGCTTGTCCCGGTGGAATTTTTGCAGCGGGTAATCGATCACGGCGATAATCGCGAGGCCGATGACAAGCAGCGCAATCAGTCCCATCGCAGCATCCCAAGCATAGGCCAGTTGGACCTTCAAGGTGCCGCGCCCCAGCCCCAGAACCGTGGTCAGGTTTTGCGAAAGCCACCACCACGCAAGGCTGGCCATCAGCACGAGTTTGACGACGCTTTTGCCCAGCTCAATCAGACCCTGCGTGCCGAACATGCGTTTGAGCCCGCTGAGCGGATTGATCTTGGACCCCTTGAACCCGATCGCTCCGGGGTTGAACCAGGTCCCCTCGCCCAGCAGCAATTGCGAAACCAGTGTGATCGCAATCACCGCGCATCCGATAACGAAGACAGGCGGCATGACAGTTTCTGCCGCACGCCGGAATGCGGCTCCCGGATCAACAGATTCCAGCGCGGTTGGATCGAATGCGAAGGAAGCGACCGCCACGCTTTCCACTCCGCCAAACAGCCATGGCCCGACAAAGCTGAGCGTGGCCACACCAACAGCGACGCCTGATGCGGTGCCCAGTTCCTTGGACCGCAGGACATCGCCCTTCTTGGCGGCGTCCTGTTTCTTCTTTTCGGTAGGGTCAAAGTTCTTTTCGCCGCTATTCTCGCTCATGTCGCCGCCCCCTGCATTTCGACGACAAAAGCGGCTTGGCTCAACGTCGCCTCCAGCAGGCTGACAAACTGCTCCATCAGGATCGGCAGACCAATGATCAGCGCCGTAATCCCCGCCAGCGTGCCAGCAGGCAGGCCAAGCGCAAACAGATTGAGTGCAGGAGCGGAACGCGAGATGACGCCGGTGATGATCTGCACGAGCAGCAGCACCAGCACCACGGGCAAGGCAATCGCGGCGGCGGTTGCCAGACCGTATCCCATAAACAGCACCATTGCCTCGGCAGTGTCTGGCCCCAGACTGAAGGAACCGGCAGGCAGGATGCGGTAGCTCTCGATCAGCAGCTCAAACCACAACAGATGCCCGCCAATTGCGTAGAACAGCAGTGTGAGAAGCAAGCCGAAAAAAGCGCCAAGCGCACCGGACTGCGATCCGCTGGCCGGGTCTATCGACGTGGCAATGGCCAGCCCCATTGTGCCTGAAATCTGTTCTGCGGCGATCAGCGGGACAGCAAAGGCGATTTGCAGCACAAAACCCAACGCTGCGCCGATCACAACCTCCTGCACCAAAGCGAGGATGGCGGCGAAGCTCATCATGTCCGGCGTCTCGACCGGAGGCACCCAGATCGCGATGAACACCGCAAAGGTCAGCGCCAGCAACGCGCGCACTGTGGGTGGCACCGACATGACGCCGACCATCGGCGCTGCGAGCAGGGCGGCACCCACCCGAACCGAGAGGAACAACAATTGCCACAATTGTTGATCCAGCGGGCCAAAGCCGGGGTCGAGAAAGTTCATGGCAGGTTTGGCCGCACGCGGATCAAACCGAAATCGCAGCGACTTGCGCGAAAATCTCACGCAGGAAATCGCCCAACAGCGCCATCATTGTGCCGCCGAGAACTACGAAAACCAGCGCCACAATCCCGAGCTTTGGCACGAAAGTCAGCGTCTGCTCGTTTACGGAAGTCGCTGCCTGAATGATGCCGACCACCAGCCCGACAAGCAGCGCCGCGATCAGGACCGGGGCCACGATCAACGCGGTCACCCACAAGGTTTGATCCGCAAGCGCGAGCAGTGCGGCGTCTTCCTGCATGGCACCGGGCATGCTCACGAGAAGCTCATCGCCAGACTGCCCATCATCAAGGCCCAGCCATCTACCAGCACAAACAAGAGCAGTTTGAACGGCAGCGAGATGATCGTGGGCGACAGCATCATCATGCCAAGGCTCATCAAAACGCTGGCAACGACAAGGTCGATCACCAGAAACGGCAAGAAGATCATGAAGCCGATCTGAAAGGCGGTCTCCAACTCGCTCGTGACGAAGGAGGGCAGCAGGATCGAAAAGGGAATATCAGCCTCATCTGCGAACGGCCCTGCGCCGGCGACGTCGGAGAACATGAGCAGATTGGCCTCGCGTGTCTGGCGGATCATGAAAGCATGGAACGCCTCGCCCGCCTGGGCGATAGCGGCGTCGGCTCCCATTGCTCCGCTGGCATAGGGCTCAATCGCGGTCGCATTCACTGCGTCGATGGTCGGGGCCATCACGAACAGCGAGAGGAACAGCGCCAGACCAACCAGCACTTGTGTGGGCGGGGAACCTTGAAGTCCGATCGCCTGACGCAGGATCGAAAGCACGACCAGAATGCGCAGGAAACTGGTCATCATCAAAACCAGCGCGGGCAGGATTGTGAGCAATCCCATCACGATCAGAAGCTGGATCGAGGTGCTCAACGGCGCGGCCTCACCAGCGTCTTCGGCTCCGCCTAGCGCACGCTCTATTGCGCTGCCTATCCCGGCGGGGTCTGGCTCAAGCGGGGCTGCATATGCTGCTTGAGTGGCTGCAAACATGGTTAACGCGGCTGCGCACACCAATGCGATCAGTCGAAGGGAGCGCGCCATTATGCGTCTTCTTCGCAGGTTGCGGGGGGTGCAGTACGCGCTTCTGCTTCGCCGAGGCGGATCATCCCGCCCTTCGAGCAGCCAAGCAAAATCTCGCGATCGTGAAACCGCACCACAGCCAGTTTCATTCCCGGACCCAAGAGGCTGGTTTCGACCAGTTCGATATGGCGCCCCGTACCGCCGCTGATCCCGGCCATGCGTGTCTGAAGATAGCGCGTGAGTTTTAGGCTACCCCAGATCATCAGCCCAAGCAGAGGCAGTAGCAAAGCGAGCCGGGCAAAATATTCGAGCATCATGGCTGCTGGCCCTCTGGCGCAGAGGGTTCTGCTGCGGATTGCGGAGACGCGGCAAAGGCGGGTTCGGGCGCGTTTGCAGGCGCCATGCGCGGTTCGGTTGAGGAAGTTTCAGCGACGTCATCTTCGCTTCCGGCGAGGCTCACGATCCGCAGTGCAAATCGTCCGTCCTGCGCTACCACTTCGCCGCGTGCGATCACCTTCCCATTGGCGGTCACATCAAGCAGCTCGTCTGTGAGGCGATTAAGCGAGACAACACTGCCTTCACCCAGCGAAAGCACATCTCGCAAAGGCATATCGGTGCGACCGAGCTCAACCGACAAGCGAACAGAAACGTCACCGAAGCGGTGCAGAGCGGGGCTGAAAGCGGTCATAGCGTCGCTCCCTGTGAGCTATAGGGCGGGTTAAACCCGGTGCTTGCGAAAGCTCCCGCTGAAATCGAATTCAGGCGCAACGCCATGCAATCTTCCAATGTGCCAAGGCTGCCACGAGCGACCACCTGCTCGCCGATCCGCAAGGGGATTTCCCGGCCGATGGCCAATGGAATCTGATCGCCCGGAGACAGGCATTCCAGTCGCCCGAGGGACAGCTCGAATTCGGCCAGAACCGCTTCGAGCGGCAGTGGTATCGAACCGAACGCCGCGCGCGCGGCTTCGCTCTGTGGCTGTGCGCCTCGCGCCGAAGCAGCGCCAGTCTCCATACCAGGCAACAGCGTGTCGAGATGATCGGCGGGCATGGCGACTTTCGCGCTCCAGCGGGTGCCATCAGCGGCTCCGAAATCGAGGGTCAGCAACACGCAGTCGCTTTTCGGCCCGAACGGCTTGAGCCGCGTGGCGCTTTCGCTGCGGACAATAACGTCGCCTGCCGCCTCGCCGGTTGCTCCGCCTCCCGCGCTGACGCGGGCGATGGCTAGTGCGACAATTCGCGATGCCTGCTCAATCAACAGACAGGCGGATCGGGGCAGACTGGTGACCACTTCCGGCACTAGCTCGCCCGAACCGCCAAAGCTGCGGTCAGTCAATGCGATCGCGGTCTCGATCTCGAAACTCAAAAGGATGGGAGTGTCAGCGCCGCCACATCGCAGCAGGCTGTTCGCCGCAACCGCGCCGATCCGCTCAAACACAGCCTCGCCAGTCATCATTTCAGGCTCGGAAAGACTGGCATCAAGCTTTGTGCCCGACAGCAGATCAGCCATGTCCTGCGCCACTTCGCGTGCGACATCACGCCGCCACGCTGTGAGATGCTGCGCGCGTTCTTCGGGGCGCGGGCCGCGTTGCGTCAATTCCTTGCAATGCTGTGCAATAGCGCGCGCTGGGGTAAAGGTCTGTGCGAGGTTCACTGGACCAGAAACCCTTTGAAATGGACCGATTCGATCCCGCCAAAGCCCTCATTTTCCTCAAGCACTGCGTTGATCGCCTTGGTCAGGCGCTTGTTAAGCCGCTCGCGACCTTCAGGGTCAAAGACATCGGCCTCAGGCGTAGCCGATAGCTGCACCAGGATCGCCGAACGGATCGCAAGTTCATGATTCTTGACCCATCCGATCACCCGGCCATCACGCTGTGTGGACACGGCGATTTCAACCTGGATAAGCGCGGGCGAGTCCGAGAGGTTTGAGGTAAAGCTGTCTGAAAAGCTGTAATAGGCCGTGCGGTATTCGCTGCCGCCCTCACCATAGACAGCCTCGCCATCATTCTTGCTCTTGCTTGGCAAGGCATAGGGATCGCTGTCGCCCTTGCGCACCAGTTTCGGAACGTCAGGCCCGCTTTCGTCGGAGCCACCGATCAGGCCCGCCGCAAACGCGCCATATGCTCCGCCAGCGCCCACTGCGAGGAGCAGCACAGCGCCAAGTAGCAGCTTCACCATGCCACCCTTTGACCCACCCTTTGACCCACCCGTTGACTTTGTGTCTTCGGACTCTTCGGCATCCTTGGCCATGCGTTTTCAGCTCCCTCTAGCGTCGGTCAAAGCGTTGCCGGATCAGGCAAACAGCGCCCCGCCCTGCGCATTTTGCGACAGAGCATCGGGGTCATCCCCCTGATCCGCAGCAGCCCGGTCTGAACTGCCATCCCCCTCCTCGCCCAAGTATGGTTGCGCTGTTCCTTGCGATGACCCTGTGGAAGACCCGTAGCGCGGGTCTCCGCCGGAGAATGTGCCCCCAAAGCCACTCTGGGAATTGTGCTGGGATGACTGCAAACCGCCCTGAGAATTGGGCGAATTGTGCGAGCCGGAATCGCTGCCCCGCTGTTGGGACTGGTTTTGCGCCAGCGAGCTTTCCGCTGATGCAGCAATGGCGCGCTCGGCCAGAGCCGCTTGCACCGCAGGCACAAAGCCCGGATCACGCGCAAACAGGGTTGCCCGCCAGTCTGCCGGGGCCGCCGCCGCGTCAATCCGCATCGCCACGGTCCCGAACTCGCCATGGCGCACGGTCAACTCGGGCCTGACAGCGCGACCCGCTTCACGCAGATCAGCGACATGGTCGATTGTCTGCTCAAGCGAAGCGGTGGCGGCGGGCGCTGGCTGGAGGGGTGATTGGGTTGGCGCGGATGCCAGCTGGGGCGCAGCAATAGAGGTGGTTGTCGGGGCCAGGTTCGCAGGAGTCGCTGCCGATGGCACTGAAGCAGACTCGGGGGCAGGATGCGATGCAGGCTGAAGGACTGCCGTTTCTTTAAGAGGAGAGGCATCTCCTTCGACGTTCGCCGAATGCGGCTGAGACAGTGCAACCGGTAAAGCGGGAACTTGTGATATTGCAGCTTGTGCGCTGTTCTTGTTGGCGGTGGTGCCGTTGCCGATGGCCGAGACCTCGGGGGGCAAGGCTCCACCGGTCTTCGGCAAGCCTTTGCCGGTGAGCTGGGTTGACTGTTTCGGGTGACCGAGCGGTGGTTCGAGCATGGCTTGAAGTGCGCCGGGAGAGGAGAACAGTGTCACAGGCTGGCTGGAGCTGAGGTCTTGCTCCACCTCTGCTTGAAGGCTCAGCTCACCTGAATCGGAAGGCTTTGGCAGCGACGCCCGCCCGAAAATTTCCTGCCCTTTGGCGACAAATTCCCCCGGTGTCGCAAACGCCTGCTCCAAATCAGCCAGAACCGATGAAAATTGTTCTTTTTCCGAGCCTTGAGCAGATAGTTCAGCTGCGGAAAGGCGGTTGTTCGGGCCTGACTGCAATGTCACCTCAGCCATCGGCGTTTTTTGCAATACGTTCATCGGGCTCGCCAGAGCGGTATCAGAGGCCGGCAAAGGGCCGGAGCCACTGGTCAGGCCGGAACTGATCGCAAGGGACGCCGCACCAGACTTGGCGCTGGCCAGCGAATTGGGCTGAGCATTGAGCTGGGTTGAGATCATCTGTTCTTCCTTGTGGGGTCCGGCGCGCCGGATTCGATGCCGTCGCAATCACAGCTATGCAGAATGCGTGCCAATCCGGCGCTCTGCGTTCGGGGCAGCTGCCGGGTCCAGATCGCGCCTGGCCTTGCTGGCCTCCAGTTCGGTGCGCGCTTTGGTCAGCCTCTCCTCATGGCGATTGGCCTTGACCTGCGCCTTGCCCAACGCGTCAGCCTGCCATTGAGCCTGCTGTGCGGCATCGGCTCGCGACTTCTCTGCATCACTTGCCAGAGCGGCGAGCGCGGCGGTGAAGGCTCCTGCCTGTGCCAACGTCTGGGCCAGCATTTGGGCATCGCCCGACCGCTCTGCCGGACTATAGTGGCGCACAAGATCGCGGCTGCGAACGGCCAGACTTTCGCTCCGGCCTTCTTCGGAAACTGCATCTGCGAGAGCGCGCATGGCCGTGCGCTGGCTGATCTGCGCCAACAAAGACTGTCTTTGAGCCAGTTTGAGCCGCCGCTTTTCGCGCTTCACAGCAGGGCCTGCAATTGCTTAAGGCTGTCCGTCAGACTGACCCCGTCACCGCGCCGTTGCTGTAGAAACGCATCAAGCTCGCCCGATTTTTCGAGAGCTGTGTCGAGCACCTGATCCGACCCTGCGCGATAGGCGCCCATCATCACCAGATCACGGTTTTCCTCACGCGAGGAGATCAGCGCCCGCACGCGGCGCGCCTGATCAAGCGTTTCGGGAGCGACCAGATCGTCCATCACGCGGCTTAGCGAGGCAGGCACATCAATCGCGGGATAGTGGCCACGCTGGACCAGCTCTCTTGAAAGCAGAATGTGCCCGTCCAGAATGGCGCGCGCGGTATCGACCACCGGATCATTTGCGTCGTCGCCATCGGCAAGGACGGTGTAAAGCCCTGTAACCGCCCCTCCCGACCGCGCCGAATTTCCGGCCCGCTCGACCAGTTTGGTCACTGCAGCGAGAGCGCTGGGGGGATAGCCGCGCGCGGCTCCGGGTTCGCCAAGGACCAGGGCCAGTTCGCGCGCCGCATGGGCAACGCGGGTCAGGCTGTCGAGGATCAGCATGACACGCTTGCCCTGATCGCGGAAATATTCGGCAACGGCGGTCGCATATTGAGCCGCGCGCAGCCTCAGGTTGGGCGCGTGGTCCGCCGGAACAGCCACCACGACCATCCGCCCGCGCTGTGAGCCCTGCATATGGCGCGAGACGAAATCGGACACTTCACGAGCGCGCTCTCCAATCAGCGCGACGACCGTTACATCGGCGCTGGAATACTGCGTCATCGTGTCGATCAGGACAGATTTGCCGACACCCGATCCCGCGATCACGCCCAGACGCTGACCCACGCCCATCGTCGCAAGCGCGTTGATTGCGCGGACGCCGCAATCGAACGGCTCGCGGACGGGGGATCGTTCAAGCGCACTTTCACGCCGTCCTGAAAGCGGCCAACTGTGCGTCAGGCCCAAAGGCGGCCCGCCATCAATCGGCGCGCCCAACCCGTCTACCGCGCGGCCTAGCAAGGCCTCACCAACGCGGACATTGCCCGGCTTTCCGCAGGCGCGCACGCAGGCATCAGGTCGCAACAGGACGGTGTCACCCAGCAACATCATGAGCGAATGACCGGTGCGAAATCCGATGACCTCCGCCAGACTCTCGCCGCCATCCTCGCGTTCAATCGCCCCCAAGGAACCGATCGGCAAAGGCAAACCGGCAACCTCGACAAGGCCACCATCGCACGCGACAACGCGGCCCGTCAGCACCGGCCCGGTCTCGATGCGAGCCGCGCGCATCCGCGCAAGATCAAGCTGCAATTCGGGAAGCATCGCGTAGCCGTCCCCCTAGCCTTCCAAAGCTTCTGCAATGGCGCGCGCCCAGTCCTCTGGGCCATCGCGCACGGCTCCATCCGCACTGGTCAACCGCAATGCGCCCGGCGCCAGGGTCGCATCCTCAACCACCGTCCAACTCGCCAAAGCCGCATCATCCAGCGATGCGCGCGTTTCAGGATTGAGATGCAAGGTAAGATCAGCAGGACCCGCGCCCAATTTCTCCGCAGCGGCGGCGCAGCGGGTGACCAACGCCGCTTGATCAAGCGCATAGTCACCCAAAACCTGCGCGCAAAGCGCATGCACGGTCGCCTCCAGATCGCTCGCCAATGCTTCTCGCGCACTTGCATCCATCTGCTGAAAACCCAGCCGCAAACGCCGGAACTGCTCCTGATTTTCTGCGAGGGCAGCTTTGGCAAGACGGTCCGCTTCGGCATAGCCCTGAGCGAAACCGTCCGAGCGAGCCATTTCCAGCGCGTTATCGCGAGTATCAGGCGCATTTTGTGCCAGATCGCCCACCGGCAGTGAAGCCTGCGCTCCAAATGGTGAACCTGCGCGAAAGCCCCCATCCCCTCTCGTATCAAGCGCCAGCGCCGCTATCCATCCCGGCTTTGCAGCAGGTGCCTTGCCCGCCTGCGCCATCCAATCAGACGAATTCGCCATCATCGGCCCCCATCACCAGCTCGCCTTGTTCGGTCAGGTTGCGCGCCACTTCGACGATCTTGCGCTGGGCGGCCTGAACCTCGCTCTTGGCCAGACGGCCACGCAGTTCGATCTCATCACGGATACCATCGGCAGCCCGGCTCGACATGGCTGCAAAGAAGGGTACGCGCTGCGCATCGGGCAGACCCTTGAGCGCATCAATCAGCGCTTCGTTGTCCACATCGCGCAGCAGGCGACCCATATTCTGCGCATCCAGATCAAGCAGCATTTCGAAGGTGAACAGTTCCTCCTTGATGGCTTCGGCAAGCGGGCCGTCCATCTGGGCAATCGACGGCAGGACAGTGTTGCGCAGATCGCCCTCTGCCATGTTGATGAGGTTGGCGGCATCGCGCGGCCCGCCCATCGTCAGAGCGCTTGCACCGAAATTCGCGCCAATGCGCTGGGACAGGAGATTGTCGATCATTCCTATCGCCTGCGTCGACACCGCACCCATCTTTGCCACGCGCGCGACAACCGCCGACTGAGTCTTCTCGGGCAGTGCAGACAGGACTTCGGCGGCAGGCTCGGGCTCCAGCATCAGCAGCAGGGCCGCGACGACTTGCGGATGTTCATCCTCAATCAGTTTGAGCACCACTGACGGGGCAAGCCAGCGCGCCATTTCAATACTGCGCGGGCGCGCGTCCGGCTCAATCCGCATCATCATGCTGGCGGCCTTGGTCTCGCCCAGCGAACGCTCCAGCAAGTTGCGCACCCGCGACGGCCGGTCGCGGGCGGGCAGGATTCCGCGGTCCGCCTCCGTGACAAAGTCGGACAGTGCCTCGGCAATGTGGGGTTGCTCGATATCTCCAAGCTTGCACATTGCAGCGCCCAGCTTTTCAAGCTCGGACGGTTCCATCCGGCCAAGCAGCAACGCCGCTTCCTCATCGGTCAGCAGAGACAGGAATACAGCTGCCCGTTCGATCCGGCTCATCAGCGCACCGGAAGCCGGTGCGCTATCGGGTGCAAGGGTTTGTGCCTCCGGCATCAGGTGGTCGCCCGTTCTGCGTCGATTACGGGTGGCTCAAGCATTCTCTGGAGCGCTTCGAGCGCTCTTTCGGGCTGCTGTGTAGCCAGGGTGCGGGCGAGTTGCACCTGTTCCGGCAAATCGGCGAAAGGCTTGTCTTGCCCCTGCCCGGCTTCAGGCGATCGGCCGCGTGCCGCGTCTTCGGCGTTCCGGGCATCGCTCGCCGCTTCATTAGCCAAAGCATCCGCCGAGCCCTGCTTCTTCCTCATTTTTGTGCCGGCAATCAGTGGTCTCACAGCCAGCAACAGCACCAGAAGAACCGCGATCAGAGCCGTGCCATAACGCAGAACCTGCCCGAACCACGCCTGCTCATAGAATGCCGGAACCGCGATCTCTTGCGTCTCGAATGCGCTCACCACGACTTCGACATTGTCTCCGCGCTCCGTGTCCGCGCCAACTGCGGCGCTGACGAGGGACTGCAACTGCTCCGCTGTCAGAGGCGAGGCGGCAACCATCGCTTCCTGGCTGACGGCGACCGCGACAGAAAGCTTGTTCAGCCCACCTGCGCGCTTTGCAGTGACAGCAACCTCGCGATCCAGTTCAAAATTGCGCTGAACAGCTGTTTCGCTGTCAGACGGCGTCGTGGTGGCCGTGTCCGCCTCATTCTCCTCCGCACCGTCTGCCTGTGGCGGACCATCCACAAGACTGGCATCGGGCGGCGGAGTGTTGGCCGGAACGCCGGGTACGCCGCCGACTGCGCGCGAGGCCATCCGCGTTGCGCTGCGCTCGCTTTCGGAGCGGACCGCACCTTCCTTGTCATAGGTTTCGCGGGCACTGGTAACCTCGCTCTGGTCAAGCTCCACCTGCACCTGACTTGAGAAGTTGCCTTCACCAAGCAGCGGCGTGAGCAGCGCGGCCAGTTGGGCTTGCAGCTTGGATTCGAACTCGCGTTGCAGGGCCAGTCCGTCCATCTGCGCATCGCGCGCAGAGCTTAGCAGACGCCCGTTCTGATCAACCACACGGACCGCATCAGCCGTCATTCCGGGCACAGAACCCGATACCAGATTGACAATCGCCTCCACCTGCCGCTGGCCAAGTGAACGCCCGGATACCAGACGCAGCATGACCGAAGCGCTGGGCGGGTTACTGGTGCGTACGAAAACCGAACGCTCCGGTGTGGCGAGATGCACGCGGACCGCTTCGATCCCGTCAATCTCGCGAATGGTCAGCATCAATTCGCGCTCGCGGGCGAGACGCAGGCGCTCGCCTTCCAGTGTCCGGCTGGACCCAAGCGGGATTGCATCAAGCATCTCGCTCGCGCCCTGCGGCGCGGCGAGGCCAGCATCAGCGGCCACCAACATTCGGGCGCGATAGACATCGTCTTCAGCAACCGTGATCGCGCCAGTGCCATTGTCGATGGAATAGGCGATCCCGCCTGTTTCCAGCGCCTGCACCACCTCGCCGCGCTGGCCGTCGGTCAGGCTGGCATACAGGATGCGTTGCGGTGATCCGGCGATGGACAGATAGAGCAGCGCTAGTGCAGCCATTGCACCCACGCCAATTAGCCCGGGCAGAGCGCGGCGAAATGCCGGTTGTACCGACAACCCCTCAAGGCGTGCGCGCCAGTCCTGCGGCGTATTGGGATCGGTTTGGACCAGTGTCGGCTCTGCGGACACGGGTAGACTCGCTTCAGCCACCTATCAGGCCCCCATCCGCATGATTTCCTGATACGCATTCAGCAGCTTGTTGCGCACTTGCAGGGTCGCTTCGAAAGCCACCCCTGCCTCTTGGCGTGCCAACATAACCTGCGCAATATCAGTAACTTCCCCGCGCTCATAACCCACCTGCATATCGGCGGAGCGCTTTTGTACGGCACTGACTTTCTGAAGCGCACCGTTCAAGGTTTCGGCAAAATTGACCGAAGGCGTCCCTGTCGCGCCGGAAAGAGCACCGCCGCCCGGCATACCAATCGCCTGCCCCTCGCTTGCCGCGCGCACATCGCGCAAGGCCTGGCTGCGCGCGAGCAGATCCTGCCGCAAGGCGAGCACTTCGGTAACGCCGCTCATGCTTCACCTCCCAACGCTGAGCGTGATGTGCCCAACTGGCCGTCTGACAGGCGATCCAACAGGCCGGATTCGCGCATCGACGCCATGCGGTATCGCAATGTCCGCTCCGAAATACCCAATGCCGTCGCCGTTCGCGCGCGGTGTCCGCCATTGGCATCAAGCGCGACAAGAATGGCCTGTGCTTCTGACTGGAAAGCAATATCCGAGAGCGAAGGCGCACTGGAATGCCCGCCTGCGTTGCTGGCAGCGGTGAGACCGTCGCTGACAGGCCGAACCGGTCGATCAAACACGATATGTTCAGAGCCAATGCGCGGTTCGTCACCGGCCAGCAGGATCGCGCGGCGGATCACATTTTCAAGCTCGCGCACATTGCCCGGCCACGGATGGCTTGCCAGCAATGCCAGCGCCTGACCGGAAATCCAGCTCGGTTGCGAAAGCGCGCCCGGTCTGCCCTGATCGCCACGGCACGCATGCCGCAACAGCATGCCAAAGGCGAGCGGCGCAATATCACCGGGCCGATCGCGCAGCGCGGCAATGTGCAAAGGAAACACATTGAGGCGATAAAGCAGGTCTTCGCGAAAACGGCCCGCCTCCACCTCGGATGCGAGATGGCGGTTGGTCGCGGCGATCACGCGCACATCAATCTTGATCGGGGTGGTCGCGCCGAGCGGAAGCACTTCGCCTTCCTGAAGCGCGCGCAACAGTTTCGCCTGAAGCGGCAAAGGCAGTTCGCCGATCTCGTCAAGCAGCAGTGTCCCGCCATCAGCCGCACGGAACAGCCCCTCGCGCGCCTCACCCGCGCCGGTAAAGGCACCCTTGCGGTGTCCGAACAAAAGGCCTTCAAGCATCGCTTCGGGCATGGCCGCACAATTAACAGCGACAAACGGCCCATCTGCACGGGTCGAAAGGCGATGGACAAAATTCGCGAGCACTTCCTTGCCCGTGCCGGTCGGACCTTCGAGCAGGACCGGAATATCTGCGCCCGCGATCCGCTCCGCCAGAGTTAGCAGCGCAAGGCTTTTTTCATCGCGCGCAATCGGCCAAGCGCCATTTGACCCGCCACCGTTCGACCCGCCACCATGCGCGGCGATCGCCGTAAGCGCAGCGCGTGCAGGCTCCAGCGTTTCATCACTATAGGTTATCGCAATGCGAGCTTCACCCAGTCGCGCGATGGAGGCGCTCTTGCCATGGCGCAAGTCCAGTTCCAGCCGGTCTTGCGGACGGCAGCCGGGCGGATCTTCGAATACGCCGAATTCGCCGACAGACAATCGCTTGCGCAGCCAGTGCGTGCCAAGCAACGGCAGAACCGGATCAAGCAACGCACTATGACGGCGCGCGGTCGTATGAGCAGCAGCGCAGGGTTTGGCCCCACCGGTGGGCCGGACGGTTTTGCGGGCCGGCATTTCAGCGCAATCGGGCTGACGCAGTGTCGGGGTTCGATTTGGGATCGGCATAAGGCGCTTTCTTCAGATCAACCATTGCTGGCAGGACGTCATGATATGCCGACAGAGCGTTTGGGATGCGCAGATCGGCCACGGCCAACAATTGCCGCATGGCCGTGCAAAATGTGGCAAAGTTAAGCCCCCGTATTTGCCCTCAAGTAGGACCCCGTATGCGGGGTGCGCACCCTCTTTGGCTTTAGCCCAAAGCGGCAGAAAAACGCCGGCTGCGCAGCCGGAATCTTGTCCCGCCTATTATAAGGCCTGCCAATCGCCCTTTTTGCGCGGCGCAAAATTTTTTCCTTAAAGATCACGGCAGCCGGTCGCTCTACTCCTCAGCAGCAGCACATCCGAAACGCTCTGTCATGACCATCACGGGAGTAAGATCCCAACCACATCGGGAGTATGACCAATGTCCGTTATCAACACCAATATCTCCGCACTGCGCGCTCAGGGCGCCAGCACCCAGGCCAACAAGATGCTCGGCGACGCCATGGAGCGTCTGTCGACCGGTCGCCGGATCAACAGCGCCTCTGATGATGCCGCCGGCCTGTCCATCGCCTCCGGCTTCACCAGCGACATTCGCGGTATCAACCAGGGCATCCGTAACGCCAATGACGGCATTGCGCTGGCCCAAACGGCTGAAGGCGCGCTCGACGAAGTGTCGAACATGCTCCAGCGTGTCCGCGAACTGGCTGTCCAGTCACAGAACGGTACGCTGGATGACACTGACCGTGGCTTCCTTGACCGCGAAGTGACCGAGCTTGCCGCCCAGATCGGCGACATTCTGACCAGCACCGAATTCAACGGCGTTCAGCTGTTTGGCAGCGGCGCTGACGTGACCGTCAACATCCAGATCGATGCCACACGCAACGTGGATATTGTCAGCACCCAGATCGACACGACCAACCTCGACGCAGCCGGTCTGGACGTCAGCTCGGCGGCCAACGCAGCAACCGCGATCACCAATGTTGATGCAGGCCTTCAGGCTGTGAACACCGCGCGGTCCTCGCTTGGTGCTGGTCAGAACCGACTGGACTCGGCGATCAACAACCTGACCACGACGTCAACCAACCTGGCCGATGCGCGGTCGCGGATTGAAGATGCGGACTTCTCGGCTGAATCCACCGCACTCGCCAAGGCCCAGATCCTTGGTCAGGCATCGACCGCGATGCTCGCTCAGGCCAACCAGTCGCAACAGAATGTTCTCTCGCTGCTGCGTTAAGCGCCTGAGTAACAAGCGGCTGAAACACAGAGCTCCCGCTGGGGGCGGTTGGGAAACCCGGGGTCGAAAGGCTCCGGGTTTTCGTATGTGGAGAAACGAAATGTGCCGCCACTGGGGGACAAATGGTGGCACATCAAGATAGGGCCAATGGATCAGGTGTTTGGGGGAACGCCAAGCACCGTCTACCCTCTAATTCCGGCGATCATTGTCCCGGTCCTGCCAGTCGATGACTTCGAGGTAATTGCGCAGGCGGTTTTCCTCCAGCCGCGCGATCAGTGGGTTGCCATGATAGGGCAAAAGGAACTCTGCAAGAGCGCCAGACCAGTCGGCACTCGCATCAAAGATGATGCCAAGGCCAAGGACGGCGGGCACATGGACATAATAGAGGGGGCGCTCTTGGGTATCGGCTTGCGCCAGAAAATCCTCGACCGCGGTCAAGACGCCGTTGCGCTCACCCCCTGAATGCAAGGCGACAGCAAAGTGACCCATCCCGCGCAATCCGCGTCCCGGGACTGCCTCGTCTGTATCCAGGCGCACCCCAGCATCATAAGAGTGCGGGTGGCGCCATTCGGGCGGAATACGATCAGGCGCATAGTAGAAATCCCGCCGCGCACATGGCCAGGAAACATCGTGCAAAAACGCGAGCAACGGCCTGTCGGCCTGCCTTTGGATCGCGTCAATCGCTGCCAGTTCGTGCAGGACGGTGTAGTAATTGTGATCGCCGTCGACGAACCAGGCATCGGCGGCCTCGCAGCCGGGCAAAGCGTCCAGACTTGGCAGCGCGCGGTGGTCGACATGCGATAGCGCCTGAGCCCAATCGGCGAACCCTTCGGCAGGTTCGGGATCAATGCAGGTGAGTGTGCCGCCATTCGCTGCGCAATGATCGGCGAGCGCGCGCGACATACCGCCAAACTCGCTGCCAATTTCGGAGATCGATGCGACCTTCGCCTCATCAAGGCAGGGCATGATGAGGCTGGTGAATTCCGACATGGAATGGATCAACAGATCAGTCATGCTGCCGCCTGCGACCGGGCTGCGCGCGCGTCAGGCATCGCTTCGGATGTGACCGTTTGCCCCGCTTTGCCCCTGTTCAGGATCGGGCGGAAGACAATCTCGACCATCTGGGCGCCGGGCAGCTCATTCTCCGCCGCTTCTGGCACAACCATAATCAACGCGGTTTGCGCCAGGCATTCATAAACGCCGGGCGCGTGCTCGTGCAGTCCATCGAATTCGACTGTGTTGCAAGGCGAGACACCCTCATCCTCCAGCTTTCCTTGAAGGGATGCGAGGCGCGCCCGGGTGATACCGGCCACTTCGACCCATTGGCACACCGCGCCAATCTGCAAGGCTACTGCACCACCACCAGCGCTTACCGGGATGCGCGCCACATAATAACCCTCATGGGTCGGGCGTGCCTCAACCATGCTGGCCGCGCTTTGCGCAGCGCCGACATGGAAGGCGGGCAACTCGATCACGCGCGCAGTGTAATCGGCATAAGTCAGCCCGAGGGCAAAGCGCTTTTGCGTTAGCAAAGCCAGCCGGGTGCTCATATCCTCGCGCGCCAGATCGGCGGGCAGGAACATGCGCGATGATCCTTTCATGTAGAACAGGCCGCGACGCTTCATCTTTTCGCCCGCGTCTTCCTGATCGAACAGGGCAACCATGCGCTCGCTGCCCAGATTGACATCGTGCTCAAAGCTTTTGAGCACTTCGAGCTCTTTTGCATCCGGCAGGAACATGAAGCGGGTCAGGACCTGTGCGGCGCATTCGCGCCAGCCGCGCTCCTTATGCGTGTCTGTGGTGCGGATCACAGGGTTGCGATGAGCGGCGCGGGCAAATCGGACGACCGCGTCCTGAACTGCGTCGCGCACGCTGCTTTGCGCGCCTTTGACCAGGCTTTGCTTGCGGACGGGTGAGCCATCGCCATCATAACCGGTGACCGAACCCAGCTCGCATGTCGCGAGCTGCTCAATCACGGCAACGGCGCTGCACATCGCCTCCAGCAAGCCGGGGTCAAAGTGGCGAGTGTCAATCAGACCGCTCTTGTCGAGGCCTGTGGCGCTAAGTTCGCGGCATATCAGATACCGGCCCGCGACATGCACATCCAGAGCCTCGCTCAGCACCCCATCAATCGCGTTCTGCGCTGACCCGTTATAACCCAGATCAACCAGCATGAGTGTGTCGCCCGGCTGCGGATTCACCGCTGCACGCACATGCTCGATCATGCCTTGTGCCATCGCGCGTGCCCGGCGGGCAGTGATCTTCTGGCGCTGTCCTCGCCGCAATTCGGTGAGCAGTCGCTCGCTGGCCTCGGCCCGTTCCATCTCGGTTTGCGGGTCGCCGACAACCTGTGCGATCTCTTCGTCATCCATGAGCATTTGCCGCGCCAGCGTCGCGGGGTTCAGTCCGTGCTCAAGTGCGAGATGTCGCTGATACGCCTCGCGCGTGGTGAGCGA
>JBARXS010000126.1:0-16638 GCA_049647465.1 Erythrobacter sp. | reverse complement strand
GACGCGTGATACAAATCCACGGTGCCGATCGGGCGCGATGGAAGGCGCGTTGGGACAGATCAGGTTTGGCAGGTTCATGCAGGTTGATGTCGATCAGTTGATGGATGGGGAGCTGGGCCGGTGGCTGACCGACCAGTCCGGCATGCGCCGCGCCGCCAGACAGCAGGCACAATCGCGCTGGATGTGGTCTGGTGGGCTTTTGGCGTGTGTGCTGGCCTATGCGTGGTTCGTGAGCGGATGGAGTTGGCCGTTCAGCGTGTTCCTGACGATTGCACTGTCAATCGGCGCTGGCGCGTGGGGGTATATGCCGATCGCCAACGCCAGCAATGCGATCAAAGTCGGCATCAATACCGCCATCGCGCGCAGCTTCGGCCTTTCCTACGCGGCGGAACTGGAACCGGGCGCGGAATTCAAGCTGGCGCGGACATACGGCCTGCTGCCGCATTACAACCGCCGCCATACCGAGGATCGCTGGTTCGGCGCTCTCGAAGGGCACGATTTCAGCCTGTATGAGGCGCATCTGGAAGTGCGCCGGGGAAGCGGCAAGAACAAGCGTTGGGAAACGGTGTTTCGGGGTGCGTTGCTGGAGGTTGAGTTTGGCCGCAGCTTTGGCTCCACCACATTGCTGCAACGTGCGGGCACACATCGCAAATGGTTCGGCCTTGGCGGGTCAAGGGACCATGTCAGCTTCAAGGGCCACCGGCTTGATCTGGTGGATCAGGTCCACCCCGCATTCGAAGACGCGTTCGGGGTTTACTCCGACGATCAGGTGGAGGCGCGCGTGTTGGTGCACCCGTCTTATATCGAGCATCTGATCGCTCTGGAACGCGCCTTCAAGGGTGACCAGTTGCGCGCACTCTTTCACAGGGGCCGCGTGATCATCGCCGTCGAAAGCGAGCGTCTGTTTGAAAGCGGATCGGTGGATGAAAGCGGAGACCGCGAACGCGTGAGGGAAGCCGCCGAGCAATTCACTGCGCTGGCCAAACTGGCGATTGCGATCAACCAGACAGAGCGTGGACGGTCGCTGGATACGCGTAGGGCCAACTAGCTCAGGCGGTCGCGGAAATCCTCATAGTCAAACCGCTTCACGCATTCGAGCGCGTCGGTGTCTGAATCCCACAGCCAGATACTTGGCAATTGGACGCCGTTGAACGTGTTGGTCTTCACCATCGAATAATGCGCCTGATCGAGGAAGGCGAAGCGCGCGCCCGCTTCTGCTGGCACTGGCAGGCGGTATTCGCCGATAACATCGCCCGCCAGACAGGACGGTCCGCCAAGCCGGATGGGCAGGCTCTCATCCTGCAACTCGCCCAGCATTGCGGGGCGATAGGGTGCTTCGAGCACATCGGGCATGTGGCACGTGGCGCTGATATCGGTGATACCGACAGGGCCATCGTTGAAGAACGTATCCAACAGGGTGCCCACCAGAATGCCTGCATCCAACGCGACGGCCTCTCCGGGTTCAAGGATGATCTGCGCGCCGGTATCTTCGGCTGCGTCCTTCAGGAATTCGACCAGTTCATCGCGCTCGTAATCGGCACGGGTGATGTGGTGCCCGCCCCCCATATTGATCCATTTGAGCTGCCCGAAATAGGGCTCAATCGCGTCAAACACGCGGTCCCATGTGGCGCGCAGCGGCTCGAATGTCTGTTCGCACAGATTGTGGAAGTGGATGCCCTCAACGCCCTCCATATGCTCTTCGGTCAGTTGGTCGAGCGGGAAGCCGAGCCGCGAACCGGGCGCTGATGGGTCATATTTGGGCACTTCGCCGGTGGCGATCATGGGGTTGATGCGCAGCCCCACGCTGACATCACCGCCAGTGGTCGCCGCATGGTCAAGAATGAGCGCCGCGCGCTGCATCTGGCCGGGTGAATTGAAGATCACATGGTCGGAAAGGCGGCACACCTCCTCCAGATCGCCCGGCTTGTAGGCGGCGGAATAGGTCGCAATTTCGCCATCATAGAATTCGGAGGCGAGGCGAGCCTCCCACAGACCGCTGGTTGAGACGCCATCGAGATATTCCCCCATGATCGGCGCAACCGACCACATCGAGAACGCTTTCAGGGCGGCGAAGACCTTGCAACCCGACGCATCGCGAATGTCGGCAAGGATCTGGCAATTCGCACGTACCTTCGCCGCGTCCACCACAAACGCGGGGCTTTCGACGCGGGAGAGGTCGAATTGCGCGAAAGCGCCCGGATCACCGGCTTTGGTTTGCATCAATTGGCCATTCTTTTTGAAAGTCTCGGCATTTTCAGGCCCCCTGTTTTGACCTGTGAGACCAGTTCATCCGAGAGGAAAACCGGATTCTGCGGCTGCGCCAAATCCATCCAGAGATGCAGCCCTTCGGTGTTCACCGCTGCTGATGCGCTGTCTAATCTCTGGTCGATCACCATCACGTAATGCGGCTCTGCGTAAATTGGACCGCGCCTATTGCGTACTTCTATCGGAAAAAACCTGTGCTTCCCCGGTTCAAATTGTTCAACGAGAGTTTTGAAACTTTCGGAACATCCCAAAACCTTTCCTGGAAAGCTAATGATGCACGCGGGGGACTTATGCCCGCTTTCATATTTGAAGAATGTCGGGGGTTCATGCGGCTGTATCGGAGGCAAGGCCACTTCCGGGCGGTCAGGCACACGCCCATCGCTGTGCGACTGGAACTTCTTGTGAACGCAAGCCCAGTAAGGCGTGGCACCGTAAGGACCCTCGCCCTCTTCACTCATGGTGTTTGCAAAGTGATCCTCAAGCCGCTGCCACCAGCCGTTGCTACGCCTTCCATCACTAGGCCCCTCATAGTCCCCATAGGGACCGGCGGGAAACGGAACTATCCACACCATTGCTTACTCATTGTCGAGGTAACGGTCTGCCGGTTTTTGCGCATCAAAACCCAACCGGTCCATCAAGCTCTTTCACCTGCCACGGCAGGCCGTGCGCGTTCAGCATGTCCATGAACGGATCAGGGTCCATTTCTTCCATGTTGAACACGCCCTCACCTGACCAGGTGCCCGTCACCATCATCGCCGCGCCGATCATTGCGGGCACGCCTGTGGTGTAGCTGACCGCCTGATTGCCGGTCTCTTCATAGGCCGCCTCATGCGAGCAGATATTGTTGATATAGAATGTTTTCTCACCAGAGCCATCCAGCGCCTCACCCGTGGCGATGCAGCCGATATTGGTGTTGCCGGTGGTCGTCTCGCCCAAAGTCTCAGGCTTGGGCAGGACGGCGGCGAGGAATTGCAGCGGGATGATCTCCCTGCCCTGATACGTGACCGGATCAATGCGGGTCATGCCGACATTCTGGAGCACGGTGAGGTGCTTGATATACTCATCGCCAAACGTCATCCAGAACCGCGCCCGCTCCATTTCAGGGTTGAATTTGGAGAGGCTCTCCAGTTCCTCGTGATACATAAGGTATGCGCTCTTCGGTCCCACCGCCTCAAAGTCGAACTCGGTCTTGACCTGCATCGCCGGCGTTTCGACCCATCGACCATTCTCCCAATGCCGCGCGGGAGCGGTGACTTCGCGAATGTTGATCTCGGGGTTGAAATTGGTGGCAAAGGCCTGACCATGATCGCCGCCATTGCAATCCAGAATATCGAGCGTGCGGATCGTCTTGAGCTTATGCTTCTTGAGCCACATCGTGAACACGCTGGTCACGCCGGGGTCAAAGCCCGATCCCAGCAACGCCATCAGTCCCGCCTCCTTGAACCGGTCATGATAGGCCCACTGCCATTTATACTCGAACTTCGCCTCATCCTTGGGCTCGTAATTCGCCGTATCAAGGTAATGCACCCCCGCCTCAAGGCAGGCATCCATGATCGGCAGATCCTGATACGGCAGGGCTAGGTTCACCACGAGAGTGGCACCGAGCTTGCGAATGAGGTTGACCATGGCGGGCACTTCTTCGGCGTCGATTTCATAGGTGGCGATATCGACACCGGCGCGTTCCTTCACGCTCGCGGCAATCGCATCGCACTTTGATTTCGTGCGGCTGGCGAGATGGATTTCGGGGAAGATGTCCTTGTTAAACGCCATCTTGTGGACGCAGACGGAGCTGACACCCCCTGCCCCGATCACCAGAACTTTTGTCATTCCAAACACCTTTCAAATTCGAATCTCGTGCGCTCCCTAGGGCAATGCGCAATGGGCCTCAAACGATCCGCAATTTCCTACGCGCTGGCGATGTGCCATGAGGCTCAGATGCAAAACCAATCGACCTTTTTTCCGCTCGATCCCGCCATTGGCTCCTCCCTTGACGTCCCCTTCGCCGAAGGAAGTGTTTTTGGCATCAGGACAGTGTGTCAGGTGTGTCAAGCGCCCCATACGCGCGACGAGCCGAGCCGGAGGCAGACATGACCGAGACCCGCGCTCCAGTCCACGAAGGGCCAACCCACGCAGGAACCGTCGCCGCCGCCCGTGCGGTTTCCCTGATCCTGCGCATGACACCCCTCTTGCCGGTCGAGATCAACGGTGTGCGCTGCCATGTGAAAGCAGAGAACCTGCAACCCATCGGCGCGTTCAAGATCAGGGGTGCATGGTGGCGACTGTCCAATCTGACGCGGGCTGAGCGCGCGGGCGGAGTGGTCGCGGTATCCTCGGGCAATCACGCGCAGGGTGTTGCATGGGCAGCACGGCGGCTGGGGATCAAGGCGACGATCGTGATGCCGCGCGATGCGCCCAAGGTGAAGCTGGACGGGACCAAGGCGCTGGGCGCGCACGTGGTCCTGTATGACCGTCCAGGCGAAGACCGTGATGCGGTTGCCGCCAGCCTGATCGAGGAGAATGGCGGCACGCTGGTCCATGCCTTTGGCGATCCGTGGGTGATTGAAGGGCAAGGCAGCGCCGGGATTGAACTGACGCAGCAGGTGTCAAGCGGGCCAAGCCGGATCATCGCCTGTTGCGGCGGCGGCGGTCTGGCCGCGGGCCTCGCGCTTGCCTGTCCTGATGCGGACATCCATGCAGTCGAGCCGGTGGGCTGGGATATGGTGGGACAGGCGCTGGCCAAGGGCGAAATCGTCCACGCCGCCAGCGACGCACCCGCAACCATCTGCGACGCGTTGCAACCCACTGCGACCAAGCCGATCAATCTCGATGTGCTGCAAGGACGCGCCCAGCCCGGCATCACCGTCACCGATGATGAAGTGCGCGATGCACAGCGCTGGGCCTTTGCCAATCTTGCCATGGTGGTGGAGCCAGGCGGCGCGGCTGCCCTTGCCGCAGCGCTGGCGGGCAAGGTCGAACTGGATGATCGCAGTGTCATCATGCTGACCGGCGGGAATGCCGATCCGGTCGCTTTCGCCGAGACGATCACGGCGATAGCTTAGCTGTGGAAACCGTCACATAGGCGACATGGACCGGCCATATGAGAATGGATCGACGTTACGGAAAAGGCCCCATAATGACCGTGCAAACCAAACGTATCATCGCCGATGCTGTCGTCCGCAAGGATGTGAGCGCCAAAGACAAACTGCTCGACAAGGCCTTTGCCCTCGCCTTTAACGGACTGGTCTATGCGCAGATCTGGGAAGATCCGGTCGTCGATATGGAAGGCCTCGCGATCCAGCCTGACAGCCGCGTCATGTGCATCGCCAGCGGATCGTGCAACGCGCTAAGCTATCTGACAGCAAACCCGGCTCAGGTGACAGCGGTGGACCTGAACCGCGCGCATGTGGCTTTGGGCCAGCTCAAGATCACCGCCATCCGGCATTTGCCCAATTACGAGCGGTTTCAGCGCTTCTTTGGCCATGCCGACCATGCCGAGAACAAGGCGGTTTACAGCGAGATGATCGCCCCGCATCTGGACCCGGAAAGCCGCAAATACTGGGAGAAGCGCGATATCACAGGCCGCCGCCGCATCTCCTATTTCACAAAGGGTCTCTACAAGCGCGGATTGCTGGGCAATTTCATCGGTTTGGCGCATTTGTTTGCGAAGCTTTACAAGGTTGATCTGGGCAAGCTGCTCGAAGCGCAATCGATCGAGGAGCAACGCGAAGTCTTTGAGCGCGAGCTGGCTCCGGTGTTCGACAAGAAATTCGTGCGCTGGCTGACCGATCAGCCCGCCTCGCTGTTCGGCCTTGGTATTCCGCCAGCGCAATTCGTCGAACTTGCAGGCGACGAACGCATGGCCGAAGTGCTGCGCCGGCGGCTGGAGAAACTGGCCTGCGACTTTGAGGTGAAGGACAATTACTTCGCCTGGCAGGCCTTTGGCCGGGGCTATGCCCGCAATGAGGACGCACCGCTGCCGCCCTATCTGCAACGCGCCAACTGGGATGTGATGCGTGATCGGATCGACCGGCTGAGCGTGGAGCGCGCCAATATGGTCCACTGGATCGGAGACCGGGACGAAGCTTCGATGGACCGCTTTGTCTTGCTGGATGCGCAGGACTGGATGAATGATGCGCAGCTGGACGAATTGTGGGGGCGGATCACGCGCGCATCGCGCCCCGGCGCGCGCGTACTGTTCCGCACTGCGGCAGAGCCGTCCATGCTGCCGGGCAGGCTGGATGACGCGATCCTGTCGAAATGGCGTTATCTGGAGGAGCAATCCGCCGCCCTCACCGCAAATGACCGCTCTTCAATCTATGGCGGTGTGCATGTTTACGAGCTGGCCTGATGAGCGTTGAAGCCACCCGGAATGGTCACGCCGCCCTCATGGACAGCGTCTATAAGGGGCAGCGGCACATCTATGATCTGACGCGAAAATACTACCTGTTCGGGCGCGACACTCTGGTCGACGGGCTGAACGCGCAGCCCGGTATGCGCGTGCTTGAGGTTGCGTGCGGGACCGGGCGCAACCTTGCGAAGGTGCGCGGGCGGTGGCCCGGCGTGCGGCTCTATGGGCTCGATATCTCGCAGGAGATGCTCAAGAATGCGCGGCGGGCTTTGGGACAGGACGCGGTGCTGGGTGCGGGCGATGCGTGCTCGTTCGACAGCCCGAGCCTGCTGGGCGAGGATGCGTTTGAGCGGGTGATCCTGTCCTATTCGCTCTCCATGATCCCCGATTGGGAGGCCGCGCTTTCCCATGCTGCAGCGCAGCTGGCGCCGGGCGGCGAATTGCATGTTGTTGATTTCGGAGACCTTGGTGGCCTGCCCGGGCCTATGAAGCGCGGCTTGCACGCATGGCTGGCAAAGTTCCATGTCTCGCCGCGCACCTCTCTGCCTCAAGCGTGCGAGCGCATCGTAGCGGCGCGCAGCCTGAACCACCGCGCGGTTCGCGGAAAGCTCGGCTATTTCCAGCTGCACGTGCTGACTGCCCCGAAATAAGCCCATAATCAGGCCCGCAACTGGAGCTTTCCTACTTCGCCCACCGCTGCAATATCGGTTGCAATTGACAACGGCTCGGCCCTCTCGCAGACCGTAAGGGAAGAGAGGCGCCGGAAGTTAAAACGGGGATTAAACGAAGATGACAGCGCAAATGCTTGCGCCAGCAGCGGTGCTGGTCGCGTGGACACTTATAGTCATGTTCTGGATTATCCCCGCTCGCTTTGGGGCAATTGCGAAGGTTGAGGACAAGAGCGTCTTCACCGGAAAACACGGCGCACGCGGCAGCGATCTGGAAGGCAAAATCCCTGACAAGGCAAACTGGCCCGCGCACAACCACACGCATCTGCATGAACAGCCCACGCTGTTTTATGCGGTGGTGATGATCCTTACACTCACAGGTGCGGGCGCGACTGACGTGCTGTTCGCTTGGATTTATGTGGGCCTTCGCATCCTGCATTCGCTGTGGCAAATTCTGGTCAATCGTCTGCCGATCCGCTTTGCCCTGTTTCTGGCCAGCTCTATCGCGCTGATCGTCTTGGCTGTGCGCGCGATTATGGCCACCGTCTTTGCGGACCCTTCCGCGCTTTAAGCTATGTTGAAAGAGAGCATCATCCTTATGGGTATGGATATTTTACAGCCCGCCGTCGCCCTGATGATCTGGACCATGATTATCTGGGCGTGGATGTACGTCACCCGTATTCCGGCCATGCAACAGGCGCATATCCAGCCCGACGATGCGCAAGTGCCCGGCATACTGGACGCCAAACTGCCGCAGCAGGTTTAGGCGAAAGCGCACAATTACAATCACCTGCATGAACAGCCTACGGTGTTTTATGCCGTGGCGATTGTGCTCGCGATCCTGGGTCAGGGCGACGGGATGAACGCGTTTCTGGGCTGGATCTATGTCGGCCTGCGCGTGGTGCACAGCCTTGTTCAAGTCACGGCGAACAAGGTGATGGTGCGCTTTGTACTGTTCCTGATTTCCAGCCTCGTGCTGATCGCGCTCATCTTCAGCGCGGCCAGCGTCGTCTTTGGCGCGGGCACAGAATTACAGGGCGACGCGCTTTTGACGGTGGGCTGAGAAATTACTCGGCGGCTTCGACCGCCTCAACCTCTTGCTGTGCAGGCGCGTCTTTCAGCGTTGCGATAAAGCGCTCTCCATCCAGTGCGGCCATGCAGCCCATGCCCGCTGCCGTAACCGCCTGACGATAGACATGATCGGTCACGTCACCCGCAGCGAACACACCGGGGATCGCCGTCTTGGGCGTGCCCGGCTCAACATCGAGATAGCCCGCATCGTCCATCGAAAGCTTGCCCTTGAACAGCTCCGTCGCAGGCGCGTGACCAATGGCGACAAACGCTCCGTCGCATTCAATCGTGGAGGTCTCGCCGGTCTGCGTGTCCTTCAAAACCAGATGATGCAGCGAGCCGTCGGGGCCAGCCTCAAAGCTCTCGACCGTCTTGTTCCACAGGACACTCGTCTTTTCAGATTTGAACAGGCGGTCTTGCAGGATCTTTTCCGCGCGCAGTTCATCGCGGCGGTGGATCAGGGTCACATCGTCAGAATGGTTGGTAAGATACAGCGCCTCTTCAACCGCGGTGTTGCCGCCGCCGATGACGACCACTTTCTTGCCGCGATAGAAGAACCCGTCGCATGTGGCACAGGCAGAAACGCCCTTGCCGCTGAGCTCTTGCTCACCGGGGGCGCCCAGCCATTTCGCCTGGGCGCCGGTGCAGATCACCAGTGTATCTCCGATATATTCATCGCCGCTGTCGCCGATGGCGCGGAAGGGCGATCCGTTCTCGATATCGACCGAGACAATCGTGTCCCACATCATGCGCGTGCCGACATGTTCAGCCTGCGCCTTCATCTCCTCCATCAGCCAGGGGCCCTGAACCACTTCGCGATAGCCGGGATAGTTTTCGACATCGGTTGTGATGGTCAACTGGCCGCCGGGCTGAAGGCCCTGCACCACAATCGGCTCCAGCATGGCACGCGCGGCATAGATTGCGGCGGAATAGCCAGCGGGGCCGGAGCCAATGATGAGCATCTTTGTGCGATGAGTAGCCATGGTTTCGTCTCTTCAGTGTGGAGTTCGGTTTTTGCGAGAAAGCTTACGCGTGAATATGGGTATGCGAGCCGCGCTTGTCACGCCAGCAGAGCGTCTCGCAGGCGAGCTTTCCTTGCATCGTCCACATCTAATATTTGCGCGAGATACGCATCGGTCGATCCAAACCGCTCTTTGACCGAGCGGCGCGATGCCTCAAGGAACTCTGCATCCACGCCCATCAGAACGCGCACGGTTGCCTCATCCTTGGTCCCGTATTTTCCGCCGATCAGTTCACGCCCGTGGGCGATGCGCTCTTCATTGCGGGGGGAATGGTTGGTCAGCAGGTAATCATGCATCGCATCATCGGGGTGCACGCCGAGGATGTGGTGCAGCAGGTCCACCGCAATGCCGGTGCGATCCTTGCCCGCCGCACAATGAACCAGACTGGCGCCCTGCCCATCGGCAAGCGTGGCGAAATACCGCTTCAACACCCAGTTCAGGCCAGCACGGTCGGGCAAGGCAGCATAGAGATTGACCATGGTGCGATGGGCGCTCGCGGCATCGATAGCACCCTGCGCTGCCTCCAGATGCGGGGCGAGGCCCGCCGTCTCGCCTTCGAAAAACAGCACTTCGCCCGAGAAGTCAGTCGGGCGGCGGCATGTATGCTTTGCCCGTTCGCTATCCCCGCGAAGGTCAATGACATGGCGCAAGGATAGGGCCGAAACCTGACCCAGATCTGCGTCAGTGGCCTCGGCATGGTGCCCCGAGCGG
Organism: Erythrobacter sp.; assembly: GCA_049647465.1. GTDB lineage: Bacteria > Pseudomonadota > Alphaproteobacteria > Sphingomonadales > Sphingomonadaceae > Erythrobacter. The sequence goes on along the minus strand of JBARXS010000126.1, from coordinate 6,553 downwards.
AACAGCAATCCGGTTTTCACATGGCCACCACCGGCCACACCGTATCCGCCATAGTCGCGCAGATTGTGAATGCCCTCGGCAGGCAGGAACGGGTCTTTTTCAGCGTGTCGAATCATGCGTGCCGGTTTGGCGGCAGTGGCCCACATTGTCACGTGATGATGGCACAAGGTGCTTGGCAAACAGCCCTTAGGTAGTGCGCACGAGTGCGGCCCAAAGCCTCTCTTGGTAAACAGCGGCGTAAGGAACGAGTGTCGAACTGCCCCGAGAATAACGGAACACCTCAACCATGGCCCGCATCCTGATCGCCGACGATGACGAACTGATCGCCGAACTTGCAGCCGAAGTGCTGATCGATGTCGGCCATGCATGCGGATGGGTGACCACCGCAGAAGAAGCATGGGAAGTAGCGCATAAACGCCGGCCAGATATTCTGCTGCTGGATCAGGGCCTGCCGGGAATGTCGGGCGTTACCCTGTTGCGAAAGTTTCGCGGATCGCCGCAGTTCTATGATCTTCCGGTTGTGATGTTTACTGCCATGCGCGGCGCGGATGATGAAGCGCAGGCGATTTATGCGGGCGCGCAGGACTATGTCCGCAAACCGTTTAACCCCTCCGCCTTGGTCTCACGCATTTCGCGGGTTCTTGCAAAGCGATCGGGCAGGCCGCGGCACACCGATTTGAAAACAACGATGCTGCGTGAAGCAGGATTGCTGCGCGAGCGCGAAAGCGATGCCCGCCGTATCATCTAGGCAAGCGGCGGCTGCCTAAAGCGCAAGATCGTCGCAGAACTGTTTGGTCCATTCCTGCACATTTTCGTCGCGCACACTTCCGATCATCGCTTCATAGCGCGCGCGGCGTTCCTCTTTTGGCATGTCGAGCGCCTTTTCGATCGCGCTGGCGATGGCATCGGGGCTGTGCGGATTGACCAGCAGCGCGCCCTGCCCCTCCGCTCCCAGCTGCAATGCGGCCCCGGCAAAGTCTGACAGGATCAGGACGCCCGGATCATCGGGGTCTTGCGCAGCGACATATTCCTTGGCGACCAGATTCATCCCGTCGCGCAGCGGGGTAACCAGCCCGATCTTTGCCGCGCGGAAAAATCCGTACAACTCGGCATGGCTGTAACCGCGGTTCACATAGCGGATCGGGACGATATCCACCTCTGAACGCGCGCCATTGATCTGCCCGGTCTTCTGCTCAAGTTCGTTGCGGATTTTCTGATAGCTTTCCACATCCTCGCGGCTGGGCGGCGCGATCTGGATGAAGACAAGATCACGCGTGCGGTCCTCGTTCTGGTCAAAGAACCGCCCGATCCCGTCGATCCGCTCTGGCAAGCCTTTGGAGTAGTCCAGCCGGTCCACCCCGATCATCCCTGTGCGCCCGCGAATGCTGGCAAGGAAGCGTTCCTCGGCAACCTTCGCATCCTCGCTGGCGCCCTGCTGCTGAAAGTGATCCCAATCAATACCGATGGGATAGGCGCGCGCAATTACGGTGCGGCCTTCATAACTGATTTCGCCGGTGTCGTGATTGACCTGTGCGCCCAGCTCATTCTCGCAATAGTGCACAAAGCTGGACAGCCATTCCTCGGTCTGGAAACCGACCAGATCATAGGCAAGCAGCGTCGTGACCAGACGCTCGTGATAGGGCAGCGAAGTCAAAAGGCGCGTGGGCGGCCATGGAATATGCAGAAAAAATCCGATGCGGTTCTTCGCCCCGCGCTCCCGCATCCGCGCGCCAAGCGGGATCAGGTGGTAATCATGCACCCAGACCATATCGTCGGGTTCAATCAGGGCAGAAACGCTGTCGGCAAAGCGTTCATTTACGCGTTCATAGCCCTGCCCCGTGCGCTGTTCGAATTCGGCCAGGTCGATGCGGTAATGGAACAGCGGCCACAGCGTCGAATTGGCATAGCCGTTGTAATACTCGTCCACTTCGCGGGTGGTAAGATCAATCGTCGCCGTGGTCACACCGTCGGCGCGTTGGAGATGGACATTGTCCGGTGCCTCCTCGCTTTCTTCTCCCGACCATCCGAACCACAAACCGCCGCGATCCTTCAAGGCGGCGTTAAGCGCACCAGCCAGCCCCCCTTGCGCCCCGGCAGCTCCGCGCGCTTTGGGCACTGCGACCCTGTTCGAGATAACAACCAGACGGCTTATCGCACTTCACTCCACGGTTTGGACAACAGCCCTGCGCAATTGATCACCCCTACCAGCGAGTAGGTCTGGGGGAAGTTCCCCCACAGCTCACCCGTTTCGTAGTCGAGGTCTTCGGACAGCAGGCCGGATTTGGTCGTATGGCTCAGCATCGTATTGAAAAGCGTACGCGCTTCATCATCACGGCCAGCCAGATGCAGCGCCTCAATCAGCCAGAATGTGCACACGTTGAACGCGGTCTCAGGCGCACCGAAATCATCCTCCGCAGCATATCTGAGCATGTGCTCGCCGCGTCTCAGGTGCTTTTCAACCGCTTTGAAGGTCTCTTTGAAGCGTTCATTGTCAGGCGAAAGGAAGCGCAGTTCGACCATTTGCAGCAGGCTGGCATCCAGATAGTCGCTTTCAAAACTGGCACCGTAATGCCCGCCCTCTCCGTTTTCCTTCCACGCCTTCTCTTCAATCGTTTCAGCGATCCCGTCAGCCCGTTCACGCCAGACTGTGGCCCGATCATCCTTGCCGATATGCGCGGCGACATTGGCGAGGCGATCGCACGCGGCCCAGCACATGACGGCGGAATAGGTGTGCACCTCTTGCCGGGTGCGGAACTCCCACAATCCGGCGTCAGGTTGATCGTGCATGGCCCAGGCCATCTTGCCGACCTGTTCCAGACTTTCAAAGTCATGGCTGTCCGCCGGGCGCAGCAGGCGATTGTCAAAGAACCCCTGCGCGCTGGGCAGAACGATCTGGCCATAGCAATCATGCTGGACCTGCTTGTAGGCGGCATTGCCGACACGCACCGGCCCCATTCCGCGGTAACCGGCCAAATAGCTGGCCGTGGTCTCGTTCAGCTCGCTTTCGCCCATGACCGAATAGAGCGGCTGAATCTGTCCACCCCGCGCCCCGTCCACGATATTGCGCAGATAGCCGAGATATTTCTCCATCACATCCAGCGCGCCAAGACGATTGAGCGCCTGCACGGTGTAATACGAATCGCGGATCCAGCAGTAACGGTAATCCCAGTTGCGCTCCGAATGCGCGGCCTCCGGAATTGATGTTGTCAGCGCAGCAACAATCGCGCCGGTTTCTTCGTGCTGGCACAATTTGAGCGTGATGGCGCAGCGGATCACTTCTGTCTGCCACTCCAGAGGAATGGCCAGCATCCGAACCCAGTTCTGCCAGTATTTACGCGTCTTCTGCTCCATGGAGCGGACCTGTTCGCGCAGGTTTCCGACAAAGGGCTCATCAGGGCCAAGGAAGAAATGCGTGTCGCGCTCAATCCGGAAGGTGCGCCCTTCCAGGATGTATCCGATAGGTGCATCGGTCGACAGGCGCAGCGCCTGATCCCCGGTCATATAACGGATATGGTTGGTGCCGTTCGTCGTTTCGGCAAGGCTGGCGCCGTAATTCCTGGTCGGCCTCAGGACGACGCGGATGCGCGGATTGCCGGAAATACGCCGCACAATCCGGACCCATGCAACCGGACGGTACATCCGCCCGGACCTTTCGTAGCGCGGGCAAAAATCGAGCACCTGAACGCTGCTGCCATCCTTGGCTGTCAGCGTGGTCACCAGATGCGGCGTGTTGCGGATATACTCTTGCGATGAGCTTGTCTGCTCCTCGAGTTCAAACCGCCAGATCCCCGCTTCACGCTGGTCGCCGTTCAGCAAAGCGGAGAATACCGGGTCACCATCCACGCGCGGCGCGCACCCCCAGACCAGAGCGCCGCTTTGGTCAATCAGGCCCGACACCTGACAATTGCCGATGGGCCACAATTCTAGGCTCGATTGCTTCACAAGACTATCCATGGAAGGGGTCATAGGGCGAGCCAGCGATGGACGGAAGCGACATCGGGCAATTGGAATTGCGCAACACTGTTTTCGCGCGCGCCGACAAGGATTCCCGCTCCGCCCGCTTCGGCGCAGGCGGCAAAGCCCTGCTCGTCTGTCAGATCGTCGCCGATAAAGATGGGGAGCGCTCCAGCAAAAGGCGCAACCTCCATTAACGCCCGCACGGCGCTGCCCTTGTCCGCTTTGCCCGCGACCACTTCGACAACGCATTTCCCGCTTTGTGTGGTCCAGCCATGGCTGTGCGCCAGCTCTTCGGCAAAGGCGTGTGCGGCGGGGCCTTTTGAGACCGCGCTGCGATAATGAATTGCCGCGCCGTGTGGCTTTGCCTCATAGCCAAGGCCGTTTGCATTCGCATATTCGTACATTGCGGTCGTGATTGCTTCGGGCGGCTCGCTTGCTGGCAGACCGATCGCCTTGCCCTGCGCGTCGCGAATGTCCGCTCCATGCGACCCGGCCCCGGCAACCGCAAGCGCACCGATATGACGCGCGATGTCGTCCAGAGAGCGCCCACTGACCAATGCAACAGCACCATGCAGCCGATCCGCCAGCCCTTTCAACCTGCGGCCAAGGTCCGGTGCGGGCGTGATACTGTCATGCGTAGGTGCAATATCCACCAGAGTTCCGTCAAAGTCGAGAAACAGGGCAACCCGCTCTTTTTGAAGGAATTGATCGAGACTGGGCGGAGCTTTGGCCATCCATCATCGGTCTAACCGCTTGGAAGCGCGCGTCAATCGGCAGGTCGCCCCCGCTGCTCCAGATTGACCCTAGTTCGTCGGCGCGCCAGAATCGATGATGATATATCGGGCGCGCAGGGTGAAAGTGCTTCCTGCGGCCATAGCTCCGCCGAGATTTACGCGGAAATCCGTGATATTTGCATCGCACCCATCGCCATCAGGTGCGGGATTGTAGCCAAAGTTGGAGCCGTTCGTGCTGGAAAACTCGATATCATCGCTACCATTGCCCACTGCAACATATGAATAGGTGAGGCCCGTATTCCCGCCCGGATCGCTGAACACGACCGGCCCTCCAACCTGATCAAGGCGGCATAATTTTATGTCAGCCGAATGGTCATCGGTAATTACGACGCTGTCAGCATCTGTCGCCCCCGGACCGGTGTTCGATACACTGATCAGGTATTCCACAACCGCGCCCGGAATGCCTTTTGGATTCGTAGCTCCATTCACCGGATCGCCGATAATGCTGCTTACCTTGGTAACTGAAAGCTGGGGTTCCAGTGGGTTGCACATCACAATGTCATGCAGGGCGATGCTCTGATTGGTCGGATTGGAAGGCGCAGCGGGGCCGTTGCCATATTCAAATACGATGGTGTCGATTGGCTGAAGGAACGTAACGGTTCCGTTCGCTATGCCCAGATTGTCTGCCGCGCCGCCAGTGCCAAGGATTGTGTCGCCATTGGCTTCATTCTGGGCACTTTGTGTCATGATCGCATTGACCCTGACGCCGTTCAGCAAGCCATAAGCGGTGATGCGATCCTGAAAACCGCTCGATGAGTCGATGTCGAAAATCGTGAATTGGACACCGTCAAACGTGCGCGGCAGGGTGATCGTGGTGACGAACTGCTGGTCGCGGTTAGCGTTGTTGGCATTGTAGGCCAATGCCAGCTCGGACGGCGACAGCCCGCCGCCGACCGCCGTGGTAAGCGCCGGAACCGCGCCACCGAACGAAGCGCGAGCCGAAAAGATCGCATCGCCAGTAATGTCAAAGCCAATATTCCCGTAACCCGCGAGCGGGTACGAGCCCGTTGTGGCTCCACCGATCCATGTCACTGCGGGCGAATCCCAGTCGAATACAGTCTGTCCGACCGGGCAGGACAGAACCGGTGCATTCATCGAAAAATCAACGACGGTAAAGGTCGCGCTGGCGAAATCATCCTCCGTTGCGAGACCATTGTCGGGCGTGGAATCCGGATCGAACGCACTGCTGGCGATGATTTCCGCAGTGTTTGTCACCGTGGTCCCGCCCGGCGCATTTATCGAGCCGGTTATATCGATTGATGCGCTGGCGCCGGGTGCCAGACTCCCGACGGCCCATTCGCCGTTGGCGGCATTGAATGTCCCTACGCCGTTCGCGCTGCCAAAGACGAAGTCGGATGGAAGGGTGTCGCGTACAACGATACCGCTGGCCGAAAGGTCGGATACGCTGTCATTTGTCACGGTCAGCCGCCAGGTCGCATCACCACCTGTGGGAGGGACTGTGCTGACGAGTTGCTTCGTCAATGAAAGATCAGCGAACGGCTGGCTATAGGTCAGGTCGGAAATCGACATGAATTGAAGGGTGGGATCGCGGTTCGGGATGGGATCGGTGTAGCTGAAATAGGTAATCTGAATGCGGCGCACGGCCGTCGATTCAAAATCGAAGCTGAGGTTACCATCGGTAGCGGCAGTTTGAGAGGAACCGACGCCTCTCCAACCGTTGACCGTCGCATCATTCGTGCGCGCAACCGCAGACCCGGCGGTCCAGAACGCGGTATTGGTGGCCGCATTGATGAAGGAACCCGACAGGTCGCCAGCATATCGAACTTCGACCGCGTCGCGGA
>JBARXS010000125.1:0-5195 GCA_049647465.1 Erythrobacter sp. | reverse complement strand
TCTTGGTGAGATCTTCGGGGTCCATATAGCGCGGCGGCGTCAGGATCAGCAGATCACGGGTGGTAAGGTTGCTTTGCGCGCGCGATTTGGAGACGGAAAAGCCGTCTGCCTCGATCAGGTCGACCAGAGCGGAATAGCCGTTCAGCCCGTTCGATTCGGCATGGGCGCGCCCGTTCTTGCTGTTGTCTGGTCCGGTTTCGCCTGCGCTGAGGAAATACAACATCGCCAGAAATGCGACAAAGCCGATGACCACAATACCCAGCACACCGGTGCGGGTGAAGGGGGACGCATTGCCCGAACCTGTATCCGAACCTGTTTCCAAACCTCCTGCGGCGGGGGCCTGTGGGGATTGTGCGTTCATCCTGCCGTCTCACTGCGCGCTGCAATCCGGGCGAGCGCAAAGTCAGCATATGCCGCGCGTGCTGTCTCCCAATCCTCGCGCGTCAATTCCTTCAAAGCGAACAGGCTGCGTTCGACCGCTTGGCTGATGATCGCAAAAGTGCGCCGAGCTGTGTCGGACAGAGCGGGCAAAGCGGCGAGTTCACGCGCGGTGCTGGAGGGATCGACCCAGTCGGGCCGCGCCGCCGCGATCTGGCTGACGCTGCGCTTGAGCAGCAAATGCGCCGCCTCGTCAAAGCGGCCCTGCGCGGCCAGCGCATCGGCGTCTTCCAGCAAAGCGATGCTCTCTTCGCGGTCAGGTTGCCACTCTGGTTCGATATCGCCTGTTTCCGAGGCAGTATTGCGCCCGCGTTCCGCCAGCGGACCAATCAGGCGCAGGATGAAATAACCGACAAATGCGATAAGCATGGCGAGCAAGACCCATTTGAGCACTGGCCATGCGCTGCCAAGAGCATTGCCCACAGGCTCAAAGGCATCCGCCAGCCATTCAAAGGCGCTGGCGAGCCATTCCTCAAACCAGCCCGGTTCGCGCCTTTCGATATCCTTGAGCTCGATCGGAGAGAACTGGATATCGGCATTGTCACGAATATCGCTGTAGCTATCGGGCAAGTCGGAATTTGACGAGCCATTTTGTGACCCGACAGAGCCCGAGGGTGCGCCAGACCCGGACGCAGCGATCATTTCTTCGCTGGTCGGCGTATCCGCCGCCCAGTCGGACGTTTCGTCATAATCAATGCCTGAGGGAACCCCGGTGGTCATGCGGCAAGCGTCGTGGCATGGCATAAGTCATGGCGCAAGCCTCTGTGTAACCGTGCATATCTGTCATATTGCAAACGACAGGTCACGCGCGACGCGACCGGCCGGTTCCCAGCGGTACGTCAGCCTCTTGGACGGGCTTGTCTGTAAGTGCCCAGAACGCGCAATTCCTTGGAATGAAACGCACATTCCTCCAACGCGCGGTCAACCGCCGGATCACCCGGAGTGCCGATAATGTCGGCATAAAAGCGCGTTGCGGAAAAACTGGTGCCATGCTGATAGCTTTCCAGCTTTGTCATGTTGACGCCGTTCGTCGCAAAACCTCCCATCGCCTTATACAGAGCTGCGGGGATGTTTTTCACTTCAAAGATAAAGGTTGTCATCGTTGGCACCCCTTCTTCTGTCGTGAGGAAGGTCGGTTTGTCTGCCAGAATGACGAACCGCGTCATGTTGTCCTGACTATCCTCGACATGAGTCTGGATTATCTCAAGGCCATAGAGCTTCGCCGCGATGGCAGGCGCGATTGCCCCGAGCGTAACATCGCCCTTTTCCGCAACATAGGCCGCCGCCCCGGCGGTGTCGGCATAGCTGAGCGGGACAATCCCGTGTTCCCGCAGGAAAAACCGCGACTGGCCCAGCGCTTGCGGGTGGCTGTAGGCTGCTTCGATTGTGTCGCTTGCCCCGCCGCGCGCCGCGCCATTCGCCAGCGGCGGCGCCATCAGGGCGTGATGGATCGGCATAAAATATTCGCCGACAATCGACAGGCCGCTTTCCGGCAGCAGGAAGTGGATATCGGCGACGCGCCCGTTCTGCGAGTTTTCAATCGGAATGATCGCCTCGCCCGCACGCCCGTCCTTGACCGCTTCCAGAGCGTCTTCAAAGCTGAAGCAGGGCAGGGGATACAAACGCGGGCGCGCTTCGGTTGCGGCGCGGTGGGAATTCGCGCCAGGCGATCCCTGGAACGCGATTGCCTGCGATGGATCGGTTGCGGCGGCGTCGCGCATTGTGTCGACGATTGGCAGGGCGGGACCGGGAAAACTACGCATGGGGGTGCTGCTAATGCCGCAAGCCTTTCGCGGCAAGCCGATCTTGACCTGAAAGCACGGGCGGACATGCGGATCAGGGGGCACTTTTCGGTGCAAAGAGAGAGGATTGCGTGAATTGCACCATTTGGTGAGGCGATCACTCTTGCGCGGGATAAGCGGCATGACTAATGGGGCGTCGGGATGACTGACAAAAACACATCGGACGCAGCGGCCAACGCCGAACAAGGCGGGGGCGACCTCTTCAACACAGCAGCAGGCTGGGTCCTGTTCGCAGCGGGCCTCGGGCTTGGGCTGTCTATCCTGTCGGGGAAGTATTTCCACGGCAGCGATCCTGAACGCCCGGAGCAATTGGGCTATGTGATCGAAGGCGTGGTGTCTTCTGATGGACCTGCAGAAGCCGAAATGACGATGGCCGAAGCGGTCAACATGGTCACCGCCGAAGCGGGTGAGAAAGTCTATGCCAAGTGCAAGGCATGCCACACGATCGAAGCTGGCGGTGCGAACGGTGTTGGTCCGAACCTTCATGGGATCATGGGCGCCCAAATGGCGGCAAAGAGCGGTTTCTCGTACTCCAGCGCGCTGGCGGCCAAGGGCGGCCAATGGGGCTGGGAAGAGATGAATGCATGGCTGAAAAATCCCAAGGGATATGTCGAAGGCACGAAAATGGGCTTTGCCGGTCTTGGCAAGGTTGAAGACCGCGCCGCTGTCGCGCTCTACATGAACGAGCAAGGCTCAAACCTGCCCATTCCCGAATTCGTCGCCGCCGCCGAAGAGCCTTCGGTTGAAGAAGGGCCGGTTGCCGAGGAAGTGGATGTCGCGGAAGACGCCGTGGGCGCAATTACCGAAGAAGCTGAAAGCTGAACGATCAGCCTCAGGCGATCAGGGCGCGCTTTACTCGCGCCCTTTAAATCCCTGAGCCACGACATACCATTCCGATGATCCCTTGCGGCTTGCAGGGGGTTTTGCGTGTTTCACGCTGGTGAAGTGCTTTTTCAGCAGGTTGAGCAATTCGACATCGGTGCCGCCTGCCAGAACCTTCGCCACGAAGGCGCCGCCTTTCTCCAGCGTATCCACGGCGAACCACGCACCAGCCTCCACCAGAGCCATCGTGCGCAGATGGTCGGTTTGTTTGTGACCCACCGTGTTCGCAGCCATGTCTGACAACACCAGATCGGGCGGTCCGCCCAGCGCCTCTTCCAAAGCAGCGGGCGCGGCGTCATCCATGAAGTCCATCTCGAAGATCGTGACCCCGTCAATTGGATCGGTCGGCAGCAGATCAATCCCGACCACGCCGGCCTTTGGCGCCTTGGCCCGCACCACCTGGCTCCAGCCGCCCGGCGCAATGCCAAGGTCCACGATACGCTTCGACCCCCGGATCAGGGAGAACCGTTCATCCAGCTCGATCAGTTTATAGGCCGCGCGGCTGCGATAGCCCTCGGCCTTGGCCTGCTTCACATACGGATCGTTCAATTGCCGCTGAAGCCAGCGGGTCGAGGACTCGGTGCGCTTCTTTGCGGTCTTCACCCGGCGTTCGGGATTGCGGCCAGAGCGGGACATTGCGATCCTTAATTGTCTATGGGCGAGCGGAGCGGTTTTCGTGAAGGGCTTCCAGAGCTTTCTCGCTCTGGCGTTCGGCGGCCATCAGGCTGCGCAAAATGCCCTCGCGAATACCGCGATCCGCAACGCCAAGCCTGCGCGCGGGCCAAAGGTCAAGGATCGAATCAAGAATAGCGCATCCCGCCACCACCAGATCCGCCCGATCCTGACCAATACATGGCAGTTCGCTGCGCTGTGCGGGTGACATGCCGGAAAGGTCCGCGCTGATCGCGCGCATCGCCTCGCTCGGGACGATCAGGCCGTCCACGGCCTTGCGATCATAGTGGGGCAATTCCAGATGCAGGCTGGCAAGAGTGGTGACAGTGCCGCTGGTCCCCAGCAGCCGGATATCATGGCCATTCGACGCATCGCCGATCCGTTTTGCGAATGGGGCAAAGCTTTCCGACACGATCTGCCGCATCCGGGCATAGCGATCGAGCCGCGCCGCCTCGCTGTCTTCGCATTCGCCCACCGTGTCAGTCAGCGAGACGACGCCCCATGGGACGCTTTGCCAGTCAAGAATGCGCGGGATCTTTCCGTTGCCCGAGCCAGCTGGCTCCAACAGTACCAGCTCGGTTGATCCGCCACCGATGTCGAAAATTACTGCGGGGCTGTCGCCTTCCTCCAACAGGATATGGCAACCCAGAACCGCCAGCCGCGCTTCCTCTTCGGCGGTGATAATATCGAGGGCGATGCCGGTTTCCTGCCGCACCCGCTCAATAAAGGCAGGGCCATTGGCGGCCCGGCGGCAGGCCTCGGTCGCGACTGAGCGGGCGAGGCGCACATTGCGGCGGCGCAGTTTGTCCGCGCAAATCGAAAGCGCACCCAGCGCTCGATCCATTGCAACGTCGGAAAGCCGGCCAGTGGTCGCCAGATCCTCGCCCAGTTTCACGACCCGGCTAAAGGCGTCGATCACGGTAAAGTCGGGGCCGGAAGGCCGCGCAATCAACAAGCGGCAATTGTTTGTACCAAGGTCCAAAGCCGCATAGGCCTCATTCCCGCGCAGGCCGTTATGCGCACCGTGCTGGTACGTGGCTGTTTTGCGTGACTTGCCAGAGACCTGCCCAGAAACCTGCCCAGAAACCTGCCCAGAAACCTGCTTTGCACATGCCTTGGGCTGATCCTTGCTGTCCGTCTCACGGTGTGGACCGGACTCAGAACGAGGCTGTCCACCACCATGCGCACCACCTTGCGCACAGTTCTGAACGACGGGCCGGTTACGGCCACGCTTGCGCGCGGAGCAGCGCTTTCCGGACTGACCGGGTGTTTTTGGCTGGCCGGACGTGTCTGACTGGCCGGAGTTGCCTGACTGGCCAGAGTCGTTTGACTGGCCAGAGCCGATTGACTGGAAGGAGCGCTTGTAGCGAAAATCGGCCACTTTGCCGGGCTTCGCTCCCC
>JBARXS010000124.1:0-4982 GCA_049647465.1 Erythrobacter sp. | reverse complement strand
ATCTGCGCCCGTCTTTCGGCCCAGCAGGTTGAGCCGGTGCGAGATATCGGTTTCGTCCTCGGTCTGGTCATGGCTGGCAAGAATCGCGCCCGGAGCCAGCCCATAAATCCGCGCCGACGCATCTTGGTTGTAATGCATCGCCAGCATCGCGATGGTGGAGGCGTGAGCGTGTTTGGACATGGTATAGCTGAAGAAATCCGGGTTTGGATTGGCCAGCTTCATATCGGTGATCTGGATGACGGTGCGGACATCGTTGCTGCGCGCCGAGCGCAGGAATGCTTGCGCCATGCGGGCGGGAGAGGTTGCGTTGATCTGCATTGCCTGCCGGTTCGTGGCAGGATCCAGTTTGGTTGCATCGTCGTAATCAAAAACTGATGCGGAATTCACCAGGCATCGCCAGTCGGGCCGGCGCACGGCCAATTCCTCCACCATCGCCTCGGCACTGTCGCCATCGCTCAGGTCGCACTGGATCGTCTCAGCCGAGGGTAGGGTGACTGCGAGCTCCTGGGCCTGGCCAGCGCTTGAATTGTAATGGATGATCGTGTGCCAGCCCGCATCCGCAAAGCCGCGAATGATCGCCGCGCCAATACGGGTCGCGCCGCCAGTGACCAGAATTGCGGGGCGCGGATTGGTGTTTGCTGAAATGGAAGAAGGCATCGCCCGCGGCTCTATCAGCGCCGCGGGCGAGCTTCAATTGGTGGCTTCTCAAGACAGCACAATTACCGGCAGCGAGCCCCTCCGCGGTCGATCTCACGGCCCAGCACAGCGCCCAGCGCGCCGCCGAGCAGGGTGCCGACCGTGCGATCACCGCGCGTGTCGATTGTCCGTCCCAAAAGGGCTCCACCCACCGCACCGATCACCAGACCGGTCGTTCCGTTATCGCGCTGGCAGTAATACCGCCCGTCACGACCGCGCCACACGCGATCCCGGCGCGAAAGCCTGCGCGGTTCGTAGTACCGGCCCCGGTCATCGTAGATGCGCCGGCCATGGCCTCGGCGATACCGGCGACGGTCGCGCCAGTCGTCATCGTCATCATCGAATCGCACAGTCTCGAGGTCGAAGCTGTGGGACACGGGCGATCCGCTCAGGGTGATGGGCGCGGTCTCGAAGGGTGCGGCACTGGCAGGTGCGCCGATCGCTGCGAGTGACCCGGTGGCGGCAATCAAGGCTAGTGTCTTCATGATGAAATCCTCTTCGCTCCGTTCAAGTGGGCAAGAGGGGTTTCGTTCATTTAAGGAGAACCTTAGATGAACAGCCTGTTGGGAAATCGGCATCTCCGATGAACCGAAAGGTCTGTGCGATGGGCTGTGAACTACTTCAGTTTACGCTGCGCCTTGGTGCGCATTTGCGGGGAGAGGAGGGGGTGCCGGGCGAGAGTTTCATAATTCGATTGTTCGCCTCTGCCGCCGATCAGGGCATCGAACACCTGGCGCACGCTCCAGTCCGTATCGCCGTCTGCAATCCGCTCAAGACTGTCGCCTGCTGCGACGTCACCCTGTTCGATCACTCGGAAATACCAGCCCGACCGGCCCGTTTTGACGATGCGCGCCGTCATCCCTTTGGCGCCAAAGCGATGATCGACCTTCCAGCAGGGCTGGCGCGGCTGGTTTACCTGAATGATGGCACTGCCAAGCCGGAAGCGATCACCGATAAAGACATCGTCTTCGATAAGGTCCGGGACGCACAGATTGGAGCCAAACGCACCGGGTTCATCCAGCAGGGCGATGGCTGCGTCGTTGTTCAATTCGGGGCTCAATTCCCCCCGCCAGATGGCGTGATGATCCCATGGATAGAGATGCACCGCTTTTTCCGGCCCACCATGCACTCGCCGATCAGCCTGTTCATCAGGCGCAAAGCCGTCAGTCAACAATTGCACCACGCCTTCACGCGGGCGTTTCATGATCGCGCTGGTCTCGGCCCCGTTAAACGGGCGGGCGGTGCCGGTGCAGATCGCCTCGATGATGCGCTTCATAATTCTCTCATTGCTTGCGGACTGTCAGATCGATCCAGTCGCGCTCGGTCCCGTCTGTTGCCTTGCCTGCGTAAATGCGCTCTTCGACAATCGCAAATCCGGCATCGGCATAAGTATCGCGCAGCCACTGCGGCGCGGGGAAATTGTGCAGGCGGCCGAGCAGATCGCGCTCCTCGCCGGTGCCCAGCTTGTAACTTGCAAAGTGCCATCCGCCCGCTTTCAACGCGCGAAAAATCCGCCGGATCGCATCGGGCAACTGCGCGCGGGGGCAATGCAGCAATGTGGCGTGCGCCCACACGGCATCATAGGCGCCATCCGCATCAAGCTCGTCAAAGCGCATCGTGCGCGCATCAAGATCAAAGCGCTCGTTCGCTTTGGCAACCATCGCAGGAACGCCGTCTGTCGCGTCGATCATAAAGCCGCGCTTTCGCATGTGTGCGGAGTCCTGACCGCCGCCGCAGCCAAGTTCAAGGATATGCGAGCCAGCAGCCAGACGGTCCAGAAACGGATCGAGCTGAGCCGAATGGGAACGCGCAAAGCTGTGCTTGTAGAAGGGTGCCTTCTTGGTGTAGAATTCAAGGGTGGCGGGGTCGATCATCGGCTCTGCCCTGGTGTAATTGTGATGCAGTACTACCTTGTGGCGAAGCTTTGAGGCAAATCCGAAGCTGATCATGAACGGTCAGTCGTTCGCCGCGCTGGGATCGCCAATCCTCTCTGCGCAGGAGGAAGCCGAAGAGGCTGAGAAGAAGAAACGCGGCACGGCAGAAAAGATCGCTCGCGGTTTTGGGTGGGCCGGGATCGGCGCGCTCGCGGTCCTTGGCGCGGGAGCCGGATTTCTGCTGATTAGATGTGGCGAACGCAGCGACTGCTTCAACGATGAGTAGCGGGATCAGGTCCGCGTTTCAGGACGGCTCGGCAGCCAATGCCGCCTCCCGGTCTCTCTCGGCACGGCTTTTCTTTTCCGCAGCGGTCTTCAGCTGCCCGCAGGCCGCATCAATATCGCGCCCGCGCGGAGTGCGAACAGGCGCGCTGATACCGCCTTCAAAAACGATATTGGAGAACGACCGGATCCGTTCGGGCGTGGAGCATTCATAGCCTGCGCCGGGCCACGGATTGAACGGGATCAGGTTGACCTTGGCGGGAAGATCGAACTGTTTGAGCAGGCGCACCAGTTCGCGTGCGTCCTCATCGCTGTCATTCTTGTCCTTCAGCATCACATATTCGAACGTGATGCGCCGCGCATTTGAGGCACCGGGGTAATCAGCGCACGCCTGTAGCAGCTCTTCGAGCCCGTATTTGCGGTTAAGCGGAACAATCTCGTCGCGCACAGGCTTGGTCACGGCGTGCAGGCTGACCGCCAGATTGACGCCGATTTCCTCGCCGCAGCGCTCCATCATCGGCACAACGCCGCTGGTGGAAAGGGTGATCCGGCGTTTTGACAGGCCAAGCCCGTCGCCATCCATCACAAGGTGCAGCGCATCGCGCACATGCTCGAAATTATACAGCGGCTCGCCCATGCCCATCATCACGATATTGGTGAGCAGGCGGCCATCGGCGGTGTAGTAGCCTGCGTCCTCTTCACCGTCGCCTTCTAGACCCTGCATCGTGCCTTTAGGCCATTCCCCAAGCGCATCACGCGCCAGCATGACCTGTCCGACAATCTCGCCCGGCGTCAGATTGCGCACCAGACGCATCGTGCCGGTGGCGCAGAATGTGCAATTGAGCGTGCAGCCGACCTGGCTGGAAACACACAGGGTGCCGCGCGTCTCGTCCGGGATGAAGACCATCTCGAAATCGTGGCCGTCATCGGTTTGCAACAGCCATTTGCGCGTGCCGTCAGAGCTGTGCTGCGCCTCAACCACGTTGGGGCGCCCGATCACAAAGCGTTCCTCAAGCCACGGCCGCATGGTCTTGGAGATATCCGTCATCGCAGCGAATTCGGTGACGCCGCGATGATAGAGCCAGTGGAACACCTGCTTTGCGCGCAGCTTTGCCTGACGCGCGTCAAGGCCCGCTTCGGCAAACAATTCGCGGATGCGGGGGCGGCTCAGGCCGATCAGGTCAACGCGGCCATCGGTGCGCGGCGTGATGTCACGCGCAACGGGAACCGGATTATCGCCGCCCGGGATGGTCATAAGAGGGGTGCTGGTCATGGTATGGGCCGCGATATAGTGGCAGCCGCGCCGCTTTACCAGAGAGCAACGCAACGGCGCTGACTGAGCAAACTATTGGCGCGCACACCCCACCACGGCAGCATCCATCGCGGTTGCGGCCCCTTCAAGGCTGTAGCGATCTGAAAAACGCCTGCCATTGGCGGCGGTTGCGCGAATGGTCATGCGGCTGGCCGAGCGCATCGCGGCGATGATCTGTGCATCCATGCCTTTGTCGCTCGCCCATGCATTGCGTCCGAACGCGGGGAGGTCAAAGCTTCGGTCGCCGATTATCAGGCGGGCGCTGCTGTTGACCTTTGCCGCGCGCGAAAGTCGAAAGCTGAGTTGGCCGCGCACTCCGTTCCTTGGCCACGTACCCACGCTGGCAAAGCCGGACGCTTCATTCGCCCCGCGCGGCGCTGCAATCGCATAGCATCGCGGGACGTCGGCATCTCGAAACGCGGCCCAGTTTTCGTAGACGCCAAGGCTGTCCCGCGCGATCGCGGGCAGGGGCGTCGCCGCAGTCCCTGCAAACACAAACAAAGATAGTATCAGGCCGTGCTTCATGGCGATCAGATTGCGCATACCGGCCTCATTTGCAACAGCGCGGCGCTCTTGGGGTGACGTGCCTTTGCCCCCCCCATTTGCAGCAATCAGTCGTAAGCGATTGCCATCACTTCCCATTCCTTTGTCCCGCCGGGCAGACGCACGGTCCTGACATCGCCCAGCGATGCGCCTTTGAGCGCCTTGGCCATCGGTGAATTCCACCCGATCCGTCCAGCGCTTGCATCCTGTTCGTCATCGCCGACCAGTGTCACGCTTTGGCGCGCATCCTCTTCATCCGCGAGTTCCACTGTCGC
>JBARXS010000123.1:0-9487 GCA_049647465.1 Erythrobacter sp. | reverse complement strand
GCTGAATGAAGCGCCGCCGATTGCCGATGAAAGCTTTGGCTTTTACGGCAGCCTGCATAACGCGCGCGGGCGGGTTTTCTCGATCGATCTGCGCAAGAACTTCTAGGGCGCTAGGGCGCGCGGGCTTGCGCGTCCCGCTCTGTACCCAAAGACTATCGCAGGAGAGCACGGTGACGCAGATGCCCCGATTTGCCTTTGCGGGACTGCCCTCCGTACTGGCCTCAGGACTGGCGGCGGGCCTGTTGTTGCAGACTGGCCCAGTAGCGGCTGAAAGCGCCACAACCGCCACACAAACGGAGCCGTGTGCGACCAAAAGAGCCTCGGTTGACAAGGATTTCCCAACCGGTGCCTTTGCGCAGTGCGACACATCCGGCTCTAAACGCTTCACGCTGACCATCGCTCCGGAGGATGAGGGCCGGATCAATTGCAGCGCGTGGTATGCCTTTCGCCTCACACCAAAGCGGCGTGGTCGGATTCGCGTCACCCTGGACTACACACGTTGTGGCCATCGCTATTGGCCCAAGACCAGCGTGGATGGAGAAACCTGGACCCGCTTGCCTGAAAGCGCCGTCGCGATTTCGGGTGAGGGCGATGATCGCTCCGCCGAACTGACGCTGAGACTGGGCGAGGAGCCGCTCTTCGTCGCCGCGCAGGAGATATTCGCGCCATCTGCCTATGCCGCCTGGCTTGACCGGCATGAGGCAAAACCCTTCGTCGCGCGCAGCCTGCTTGGACTTTCCGCCGAGGACCGCCCCATCGAAATGATGCGCATCGCGGCCCCCGGAGCCACCCCGCGTGAAACCATCGTTCTGGTCGGTCGCCAGCATCCACCCGAAGTGACGGGCGCGCTTGCGATGCTGCCCTTTGTTGAAACGATCATGGGTGACAGCGATCTGGCCAAGGCATACCGAGCACGGTTTGAAACGCTGGTCGTGCCAATGCTGAACCCTGATGGCGTGGTGCGCGGCCATTGGCGGCACAACGCGGGCGGGGTCGATCTGAACCGTGACTGGGGTCCGTTTACCCAGCCCGAAACCAGGCTGATGAAAGATATGCTAGAGGGCATCGCCGCCGACCCTGACCGCACCTTGCGCGCTCTGATTGATTTCCATTCGACCGGGCGCGATGTGTTCTACACAATCCCAGATGAGCTGCCGACCGATCCGGAATTGTTCACGAAGAAGTGGCTTGCCTATTATCAGGAGCGAATGCCCGATTACAGTGTGAACAGGGATGCCCGTCACACCGCCGAACGCCCCATTTCCAAGGCGCATGTCTTTGATACCTATGGCGTTCCGGGCATTACATTCGAGATCGGCGATGAGACGGACAGGGGACTGATCAAACGGATCGGGCGCGAATCTGCCATTGCGATGATGTTCACGATGCTCAAAGCGCCGGTTCCCGCAACACCGCCCAGAATCCCGGCGGATAGTGTCGCCGAGTGATCGCCATGGCACCGCGTCGCTTCGGATTATTGCTGGCTTCGGCTGGCGCGCTGTCGGGCTGCGCGATGTCATCTGGCACCGCTCCCGCTCCCAATGAAGCACCGCCTGCGGTCGACATGCTGATCAATGGCGGGCTGCTTCATGATGGCACTGGCGCGCCGGGCCGTGTCACCCAGATTGGCATAATCGGTGACAAGGTCGCCTACATTGGCAGCGATGCGACCAAGCGATTTCGTGCAGGCCGTGTGATTGATGCGAGCGGCCTGATTGTCGCGCCCGGCTTTATCGATCCGCACACCCATGCAGGCTCTGATCTGGCGTCGTCCGATGCGGAGCACCGTGCCAATCCTGGCTTTGCCTTTCAGGGTGTGACGACAGTGATCATCGGCAATGACGGGTTCGGCAGTCCCGAGATCGCAGCTATGGCTGGCGCAGCGGACAGGCTTGGCATCGGCACCAACGTCGGATTTCTGGTGGGCCATGGCGCGGTGCGCGAAGCCGTTCTGGGCAAGGCCAACCGTGCGCCTGACGCCGAGGAACTTATTCGGATGGAAGCGATCACGCGGCAGGCGATGTGCGAGGGTGCGTGGGGCTTTTCCGCCGGTCTGTATTACGTGCCGCAGAACTATGCGAAGACGGATGAAGTGATCGCTTTGGCCCGCGTCGCGTCGGGATTGGGCGGGTATTACGACACCCATATGCGTGACGAGAGCACTTACAACGTGACAGTGACAGGTGCCTTGGCCGAGGCGCTGGAGATTGGCCGGGAGGCCGAAATTCCGGTCCACATTTCGCATATCAAGGCGCTGGGCCCGGCGGTGTGGGGGCACAGCGCGCGCATGATCGCGATGGTAGAGCAGGCCCGCGCGCAAGGTCAGCGCGTCACCGCCGATCAATATCCGTGGGAGGCTTCTGGCACCCGGATCAGCAACGCACTGGTCCCGCGTGATGCGCTGGCAGGCGGGCTGGATGCGTTGCGAGAGCGGCTTGCGGTGCCAGAACAAAGGACCGCGATCCGCGAAGGCATGATCAAGGGGCTCGCACGCAGGGGCGGCGCGGAAAAACTGCTGGTCACCGGAGGTCTTGGCGGTTCGGAGGCCCCGGTCGGCAGCACGCTGGCCGAGATCGCCGAGGCGCGCGATATGGCGCCTGTCGACGCCGCGCTGGCCATTCTGGAGGTAGGCGACGCGCGCCTCGCCTCCTTCAATATGAACCCCGATGATATCGCCGCCTTTGCCAGCCGGGACTGGGTGGTGACCGGCTCTGACGGCTCAAACGGGCATCCGCGCAAATATGCGAGCTTTCCCAAAGCCTATCGCGATCTGGTGAAGGGTGATGGCCCCACTGGGAGCAGGATGGATCTTGCGCGCTTTATCCGGCGCAGCAGCGGTATGACGGCGGACATTATCGGGCTGGAGAAGCGCGGCTATCTTCGTGAAGGATACTTCGCCGATATCGTCATCTTCGATCCTGACCGCTTTGCCCCGCAGGCCACCTACCAGGCCCCGCGAGAGCTTTCCTCTGGTGTGGTGCATCTGCTGGTAAACGGACAAAGCCTGATTGAGGATGGCAAACCAGGTGGCGTAATGCCGGGCCGCGCGCTGCTGAAAGACGCGCCATGCTGAGATTCTGGTTCGCAACACCCTTGTGGCAAAGGGTGATGCTGGCTCTGGTTCTGGGTGTGGCCGCCGGATTTGCGATGGGAGAGAGCGCCCAAAGTATCCGCTGGATCGGTGACCTGTTCATTCGCGCGATCAAGATGCTGATTGTGCCGCTGATCTTCTTCTCGCTGGTGTCGGGCATTGCGGCGCTGGGTGACCTCAAAAAACTGGGTAATGTGGGCGGCAAAGCGGTTGGCCTGTTCCTGCTCACCGCGCTCGCTTCGATTTCGCTCGGCCTTGCCATGGGGGCGATCTTTGAACCGGGCATCGGGCTGAACATCACACTGCCCGAAAACTCGCAGATCATTCAGCCGCCGGACCTGACGTGGACGCAGCGATTGCTGGATATGGTCCCTGAAAACCCGATCATGACCATGGCCGAGGGTCAGATTCTGCCGCTGATCCTGTTTGCAATTCTGTTCGGGGTCTCGCTATTG
Source organism: Erythrobacter sp. (assembly GCA_049647465.1). Classification (GTDB taxonomy): domain Bacteria; phylum Pseudomonadota; class Alphaproteobacteria; order Sphingomonadales; family Sphingomonadaceae; genus Erythrobacter. The sequence goes on along the minus strand of JBARXS010000123.1, from coordinate 5,941 downwards.
ATGGCGGGGGAGGAAGGCGCCCCGATCACGCGCGCTGTCGATGCGGGCGCGGTGGTGATGCAGAAGATGACGATGATCGTCATGGAGCTGACCCCGCTGGGCGTGTTCGCTTTGATGGCGTGGGTTGCAGGCACATTCGGATTTGAAGCCCTGCTGCCGCTCGCGACGATGGTTGCGCTGAATTATGCGGGCTGTTTCATCATCATTCTGGTGGTCTATCCGATCATCCTGCGCACGGTTGCAAAGCTGCCTGTGATTGATTTTTATCGCGGCATTTTTGACGCTCAGGCTGTGGCGTTCTCCACCGCATCATCGAACGCCGCTTTGCCTGTGACGCTGCGCTGTGTGCAGCGCAATCTGGGTGTGTCGCGCTCTGTCTCCAGCTTTGTCGTGGCCCTGGGGGCGACAATCAATATGAACGGCACGGCGATGTATCTGGGCCTTGTCGCGATGTTCGGCGCGCAGCTTTACGGGATTGAACTGAACATCACGTCCTATCTGCTGATCGCGTTGACGGCGACGCTGGGATCGGTTGGTGCTGCAGGGATTCCGGGGTCTGGCCTGATCATGATGAGCCTGGTCCTGACGGCGATTGGCGTGCCGCTGGAGACGATCGCTTTTGTGGCTGGCATCAATCACATTATGGATATGATGCGCACCATGACCAATGTGACCGGCGATGCGACGGTCGCGGTTGCTGTGGCGCGGATGGCGGGAGAGATCGACGTTGAGGAGTATATCTCCGCCGATGATGTTTAGGGTTGCATCTCCAGCAATTTGGCCAATTTCTCACCCGATCCCATAGCCAGCGTCCAGCCCAGCGCTCCGTGTCCGGTATTCACGGCAATGTTTGCGCTGGTATGGCGGATATAGGGCTGGGAACTGGGCGTGGTGGGGCGCAGGCCGGTCCAGTAATTGCCTGACTGCCTGTAATCTCCTGCTTCGGGCATGCACTCCATGGCGGCGGTGCGCAGCCATTCGATCCGTGCAGGATCAATCGCGCGCGATGATTTGCCGAGTTCCGCGATCCCGGCAACCCTCATGCGGTCGCCCAGATTGGTGATGACCAGACGACGCTTCCCATCCGTCACAGAAATGCGCGGAGAGCGATCTGTTGCGGGCATCTCGAACGAATACCCCTTCATCGGCTGGATCGGGACAGCCGCGCCGAGCGGGGCGAGCAGCCGGTTGCTGTCCGTGCCAGAGGCAACCACAACCGCGTCAGCGTGCAGCTTTTCTCCACTATTAAGGGTGACACTGGCCGTGTTGTTACCCTGCGCGATGCTTTCCACGCCCGCATCCATAAGGATTGTCGCGCCATAGTCCCGCTCAAGCACCTGTGTCAGCGCGCGGCAAAACAGCAGCGGGTCGCCAACCACTTCGGAAGGGGTGGAGATCACGCCTGTCACATCGGGATCGAGCCCGCTGAGAGAGGGATCAAGCTGCGCCATCTGTTCGCGCGGCAGAATGTGCTGCTCCACCCCGGCGCTCTGTTTCAGGGTCCGAACCGCCTCGGCTCGCTCCCATGTCTCGGGCGAATAGAGCAGGTGCACTTTGCCGGCCACGCGGTGCTTGAATTGCAGGTCATGCCGATCGCGCAGAGCGTCCATCGCGCTGCGCGACTGATCGGCCAAATCCAGCACTGCCAGTGTGTTGCGGCGAAACGCTCCAGCGGTGCAATTGACCGCAAACCGGGCGAGCCATGCGTAATAGTCCAGCCCGCCGGTCCAGCGCATGGTCACGCCGCCTCTCCCGCCAAGCAGTTTGGGCAGGGACGCAAGCAACGCCGGATTGCCGACGGCATCGGTGTAGCAATAGCTGAGTTGCGCTCCGTTCGCGTGGCTTGTCCCCATCGCCGGGCCGCTCTCGCGATCCAACAGCGTGACGCACCATCCGCGTCTGGCCAGCGCATAGGCAGAGGCAACGCCGATCACGCCTGCGCCGATAACAATTGCCGATCGTGTCAAGTGCAAACCCCTAAAATCGTTGTACTACTATGCATGCTTGCCCCGTCGCTGGCCATGAGCGATTGACGCAGGCTCCATAAATGCGGTCTATGGCATGATGAGAGGGACTTTAGCGATGGGGCGTTTCGTCAGGCGTGCTGCTTTGGCAGTGTTGGCATTGGTGCCCGCAGGCGCGCAGGCTTGCTCCCCCGCCGATATGCGCTTCCTTTTCGGGTATGAAACGGCCACTCAGACCATTCTGGATGTTGAGGCCGCGATGGCCCGCGCGCAGGCCGTGCATGGAGTGATCCCCGAGGCTGCTGCTCGCGATATTACGGAAAAGGCGCGCGCGTCACTCATCACGCAGGCCGATTTCGATGCGGAATATTCGGTGGTGCAGCACCGTATGGTCGCATTGCTGAATGTGTGGCGTCGCAGCCTTGATGATCTGGGCGACCGTTACGTGCATTTCGGGGCGACCACGGTTGATATCTACGGCACGGCCAGCGTGCTCCAGATTGACCGGGCCGCAGGCGAGCTTGATGCGTGCCTTGGTGATGCGATTGGGGCGATGGGCGAGCTGGCCACGGCGCATAAAGACACGCCGATGATCGGTCGCACGCTGGGCCAGCATGCTCAGCCGATCACCTTCGGCAAGAAAGTCAGCACGTGGACGGCGGAATATGCCCGCCACAAACAGCGTCTGGCGCAAATGCGCGCACGCCTGCGCAAATCGGCGATCCTGAAAGGGCCGGTGGGCAATTATTCGGGGCTGGGCAGCAAAGCCATTGCGGTTGAGCAGACATTTGCGAGCGAGCTTGGCCTGGCGCAGCCTTATGCGGGGGACTGGAACGGCACGCGCGATGTCTTTGCTGAATATGGGCTGTTGCTGGGCCTGATCGCCAAATCGCATCAGCGCATCGGGCAGGAGATATTCCTGCTTCAAGGCACCGATATCGGCGAAGTGCGCGAGGCGCAGCGCAAAGGCGTGGTCGGCTCCAGTTCCATGCCGCACAAACGCAATCCGCGCGCGCCAGAGCGCCTGATCCATGCCGGGCGCACCATCCCGCGTCTGGGTGAAGTGCTGGGCGATGATGTGGTGAATATCTTTGAGCGGGACAACACGTCGCGGCTTGCCCCGGTGATGGAAGAGATCACGATTGAATCGGTTGCCGCGCTCAGGACTCTGACAGGGCTGCTGGCGGGACTGGAAGTGGACACGCAGGCGATGCGCGCCAACATTGATCGCACGCGCGGCTTTGCGATGTCGCAAAGGGTGGCTCTGGCGCTGGCTGCCGAAATGCCGCGTCCTGATGCCGATGCGCTTGTGAAGCTGGTGATTGCCGATGCCATCGCGGCAGACATGACTTTCAGGCAAGCGCTGCTGGCCAACGCGCAGACCTCGGCCATTCTGGACGCGGCGACGCTAGATCGGTTGCTCGACCCGACTCGGCTGGAGCAACCCGCGCTTGACCAGATTGACAATGTGCTCAGCGAATCTGGTGGTACGCTCGAGTGACTGGCCACAGGACCGGCGCAGCCCGCCGCAGCGTTGGCACCATATGGGCCTTGCGGCTTGCAGGCCTTGTGGTGGCCGCGTTAGTCTATGCCCTGCTTGGCGCGGCGGAACTCAATCCAGATGCGCGCTTCGTCGCTGCGATTGCCAGCCTGATGGCGGTGTGGTGGATGACAGAGGCAATCCCGCTTGCCGCCACCAGCCTGATCCCGATTATCGCCATTCCCGCTCTGACTGACCGCAGCGTGGGCGAGACGACGGCGTCCTATGCCAGCCCGATTGTCTTTCTGTTTCTGGGCGGTTTCCTGATTGCCATTGCTATGGAGAAATGGGGGCTGCACAGGCGGATCGCGCTGTTCACGTTGGCCCGAGTGGGCGTCTCACCGCGCCGGATTGTGCTGGGATTGATGATCGCCACGGGCTTTTTATCGATGTGGGTTTCCAACACCGCGACCACTTTGATGATGCTGCCAATCGGGTTTTCGGTGCTTGCGCTGGTATCAGGCCAGTCAATGTCCGGAGCCGAAGCGGATGGGTCTGGATCGGGCAGTGATGACCCGCAGATCGCGCAATTTGGCACCTGCCTTGTGCTGGCGATTGCATGGTCGGCCAGCATGGGCGGGCTGGGCACGCTGCTGGGCAGCCCGCCCAATGCCATCATCGCGGGCTATGCGAGTGACGAATTGGGCGTCGATATCGGCTTTGTTGACTGGATGATTTTGGGTGTGCCATTGGCAGTAACCTTCATCCTGATCGGCTGGGCGTTGATGACGCGGGTGCTGTATCGCTTTGAACTCAGCGAAATTCCGGGCGGCGCGGCCCTGATCGGAGGAGAGATTGGCAAGCTTGGCCGGATGAACCGCGGCGAGGCGATGGTTGCTCTGGTGTTTGGCAGCGCGGCGTTCCTGTGGATTGTGCCGGGTCTGCTGGCCGGCGTGCCTGAGATTGAGGCAGCTGCGCCATGGCTCGATGAATTGAACGATGCCGCCATCGCAATCGCTGCCGGTGTGGCGCTGTTTCTGCTGCCAGCCGACGGCGAAGGCAATATGGTGCTGGACTGGCAAGATGCGGAAACCGGCCTGCCATGGGGTGTGCTCCTGCTGTTTGGCGGGGGGCTGAGCCTTGCAGGCGCGGTCGCTGGCACCGGGCTGGATGACTGGTTTGGCCAGCAGGTCTCCGGCCTCGCGACGCTGCCGGTGGTTATCCTGATCGCCTGTGTGGTTGCGATTGTGCTGTTTCTGACCGAAGTCACCAGCAACACGGCGACCGCTGCGACTTTCATACCCGTATTGGGCGGGGTCGCGATGGGTGTGGGGATGGACCCGATGGGGCTGCTCGTCCCCGCCGCCTTGGCCGCGACATGCGCTTTCATGCTGCCGGTCGGGACACCGCCTAACGCGATTGTCTTCAGCACCGGCGCGGTCACAATAGCACAGATGGCGCGGGGCGGATTTGTGCTGAACCTGATCGGGATCGCGCTGGTGACAGGCTTTGTCTATTGGCTGGGCGGTACGGCGTTGGGGTTGGCTCTCGGGTAACGGGTTTACGGCTCAATCAAGTCATAGACCGCGTCGGATATTCCGCCATTGGAATGGCCCACGCCCTCTACGATGCGCACAGACCAGCCAAATTCCCACCCCTTTTGCTGGGCGAGGCTGCGAGCTGATGCAAAGAAGGCCTGCCCCCGGGCAAAGCGGTGCGGTCCCTGCTCCATCGCGCCTTCGCTCTGGTTGAGCAACCGCCCGCCGGGATCATTGTCCTGATCGCCCAGGATCACCACAACATCCTTTGCCAGGGCAGCTTTCAGCGCGTCTTCGTCAATTGAGAGGCCTCCCAGACCGAAGGGGAAGGGCACGGCGGGATCGGCAAAAGTGTACCACCCTGCATTGGCGGCAAGATAGCGTTTCACCCGCGCGTCCGGCTTGAAAAAGAGGAAGCGGTGCACGAATTGCGATCCGGCGGAATGGCCATAGATCGTGTAGTGCGACTGGCTCCCGCCCAGCCGCGCGACCACTTCGTCAAAGATCGGTTCAATGGCTGAAAAGGCCCAGACACTCTCGTTGCGTCGCTCGCCGCTTTCGCCATCAAACATCGCGCCCAGATTGTATCCGTTTGCCTTCGGAAAGTCTTCGCGGGAAAATCCGGGTGCGACGACGATGAAACCGGCTTTGTCCGCTTCTTCGATCCATTGGTCGCGATAACGATCCGGATTACGGCGCGCGCCATGCATGATGAACGCGATGGGGGCGGACGCTTTATCGACGCCTTCGGGCGCATAGACCCACACCGGAATATCCGGCCCCTCCCATCCAGAGAAACTGAAGCTGCCCGGCCCGCTCTCTATGGCGGGCGCTGACGCGTGGGCTTGTGTGGCGCTGACAGGGGAAACCAGTGCGAGCAGGGCAAAAGCCCAGCACAGCATGGCCAATCCGGCATTTTGTAAGGATCGGGTGCGCAGTGTGTGTCTCCTCAATATGGG
>JBARXS010000122.1:0-1932 GCA_049647465.1 Erythrobacter sp. | reverse complement strand
GGCTTGAAAAGCTGGAAGGCGCAGAGATCAACGATGCCAAGGTGGTGCTGGCCAATGCTGTGACGGAATTGGTGCGCGGGGCCGATGCGGCAAGCGCAGCCGAGGCCACCGCGCGCGACACCTTTGCAGGCGGCGGCGCGGGCGAGGATCTGCCCACCCTGAGCGTTGGCGCGGATGGAATGCGCGTGGGCGCGGTGCTGACCGATCTCGGCTTCACGGCATCCAATGGCGAGGCAAAGCGCAAGCTGGCCGAAGGCGCGGTAAAGCTGGACGGGGAGACCATCACGGATCCCGGCTTCGTAATTGAAGCAGCGGAAGGGGCCTCGCTCAAACTCAGCCTGGGTAAAAAACGCCACGCAATTATCACACGGTAAGACTGGTTCGCGGCAATTTGAGCCCGCTTCATCGTAGGTTTACACAGCTACGCCGCAATCCTTTAGACGCGTTCACCTTCGCACTTTACCAAATATCAGCCTTTATGACCCATCAGGGACATCGCAGAGTCGCAAACGGAGGATGTCGCATAGTGTCGGCAGGAGCAAATCTTAGTGTTACTGACATGCGCCGTGCGGCGCGTCATCCGGTCGATTTCCCGGTAATTGTCGAGCATTTTTCACGCGGGGATATCAATCTTCACGTCAGCAATCTGTCCGCGCACGGCTTTATGGTCGATGATGCAGGCGATCTGGCGCGCGGTGATCGCGTTATCATTCGCCTGCCCGTGGTTGGCCGGATCGAAGCCTATGTGATCTGGACCCGAGACGAGCGCGCAGGCTTTCAGTTTGAGCGCATCATCCGGCTCGACGACTTCGTGTCGATCATCGATACGCTGCAACCCAACCCGCGCCTGCGCCGCAAGCGCTAGGCGTGAATACTCTGACCGGGACAATACTCTGACCGGGACGCTTGGCACTGGGGCCTAGCGGTGCCATGGCGCAGCCGTGAACGATCCCGCTTCTCCAAAACTGACCTCTTTCGAACCGGATACCGGCAAACAGCCGACGCATCCTGTCCAGATTCACAATTTCCGCGCCTATTGGCTCAGCCGGCTTGCAATGACACTGGCGCAATATGCAATGGTGTTGATCATTGGCTGGCAGGTTTACAATCTGGCGCGCGATGCGGGGATGAACATTGCCGAGGCTTCGGGGCAGCTCGCGCTGATCGGCCTGCTGCAGTTTACTCCGTTATTCCTCCTCAGCCCATTCACAGGATTGGCCGCGGACCGGTTTGACCGCCGGATGCTCGCGCGCATCACTGTGGTGCTGCAACTTGGTTGTGCGGCGGTGCTCGCATGGGTCACGTCGCAGGGCGCAATTACGCTCAGCGTCCTGTATGGTGTAGCCGTAGTGCTGGGCATTGCGCGCGGCTTTGCCGGACCAGCTTTCTCCGCACTCGCGCCCAACCTCGTACCTATAGCGTTGCTGCCGACGGCCATCGCGATATCGACCATTGCGTGGCAGGTGGGCTCAATCGTAGGGGCGGCGATGGGGGGATACCTCTACTCGGTTGGCCCCGCCCTTCCCTACACTGTCTCGACCGCGCTGTTCGCCGTATCGATCATCGCGCTAAGCACTATTGGCAAAGTGCCCCAGCCTGCCTTGCGCAAGGATCAGCGGCCCCTTGGCCAGATTGTTGACGGGCTGCGCTATGTCGTGCGCAACAAGATGGTGCTGGGCGCGATCACGCTTGATCTGTTCGCGGTCTTTCTTGCCGGAGCAAACGCGCTTCTGCCGGTCTTTGCGCGCGACATTTTGCAAACGGGCGAGACGGGGCTGGCGCAACTCGCGATGGCCCCGGGGATTGGAGCGGTGCTGACGGCAGCGTGGTTCTCATACCGACCGCTCAGGCATAATGTCGGGCCAAAGATGCTGGGTGCGGTTCTGGTCTTCGGTGCCGCGACCATCGTCTTCGCCTTCTCGCGATCCATGG
>JBARXS010000121.1:0-6703 GCA_049647465.1 Erythrobacter sp. | reverse complement strand
GCGGCGCTGCGATGCCGCGTCGTTTTCTTCACCAAATCCGTCAGCAGGATAGCCCCAGCCTTCTTTGGCAAGGTCTTTGCTGCGCTGCGCTTTCAAATCTGCCTCAATGGCTTTTGATCCCAGGCTTCGGGCCTCTTCACTCACGCTGGACGCGATCTGCGTCGCACCAAACGTCACCAGCAGGCCAAATCCCATGCAAGCCAGCACAATCAGGCCGACAATGGCACGAATGCCATTCGTCACACTGTCAATCAGATCAATAAATGCCCGCATATTCTCTTCCAGAAAGGCGCAGGGTCAGGCCCCAAGAGCATACCAGATTAAGCCACGATGGTTATCATTCGGTTATGCTGGAGGTTCAGCTTGCGGGCACTCACGAAGTGCGATTCATCTGCTCCGGCATCTTAGCAACTGGGCTTTAGTCGTGACGCCAGCCGTTCTGTAAGACGCTTTCCCACACGCAACTCCATCTGGATCACGCGTCCTGCTCGCGGAGTAATGCGGGGAATTCAGGCCTCGCTCTGCTCCTCCAGCAATCCGTGCTTCTTGATCGCGTGGCGCAATTGGTCATAACTCAGGCTCAGCGCCTTGGCGGTCTGGCGCTGGTTCCAGCGATGTTTGCCAAGAGCATGTTCGACAATCGCGCGCTCATGGCTATCCACGGCAGAGCGCAAATCATCGACCGCATCAAAATCGACGCCTGGTGCAACAACCGCATTGGGTTGCGGACCCCCTCCGGCGAGGGCGGGAGTGGAGTGTTCAGACCGCCTGTGCGACGGCGACTTGGGCTTCCATGGACTCTCAAACGGATCAAACTGCGCATAGGAAATCGGCTCTTCGGGGTTATCCCAGCGATAGACCGCCCGTTCCACCACATTGCGCAATTCGCGCACATTGCCGGGCCACGCATATTCCTCGAACTGCGCGGACACATGCGTCGCAAATCCGGGCCAGGTATGCCACTCAAGCTCCGACGCCATGCGTCGCCCGAAATATTCGGCGAGCACAGCAACATCGCCCTCGCGCACCCGCAAGGGCGGAAGCGTGATCACCTCAAAACTCAGCCTGTCGAGCAGATCGGCGCGGAAATCGCCGGACTTGGCGAGCGCGGGCAAATCGTCATTGGTCGCCGCGACAATCCGCACATCCACGCGCACCGGACGCGAGGCTCCGATCCTCGTAACCTCGCCATATTCAACCGCGCGCAGCAGCCTTTCCTGTGCACCCATCGACAAAGTGCCCAGTTCGTCGAGAAACAACGTGCCCTTGTCGGCTTCTTCAAACCTACCCGCGCGCACTTTGGTAGCACCTGTAAACGCGCCTGCCTCGTGACCGAACAGTTCTGCCTCGATCAGGGTTTCTGGCAGTGCGGCGCAATTCATGGTGACGAGCGGTTCGTCCCAGCGGGTCGATAGGCGATGGAGACGTTCGGCGATCAATTCCTTGCCGGTCCCGCGTTCTCCGATAACCAGGACGGGGCGGCTCATCGGGGCTGCGCGGCTGGCGCGCTCAACCGCATCAAGGAAGGCTCCCGACTGGCCGATAAACTGACTTTCGCGCTCCACCCAATTCTCCCCGCATTCGGCTTCTTGACCAAACTATAGTGAAATTTCCCAATGCTTGGCAATAAAAACCATCGCCTCCAGCGCAGTTCATGAAAAATATGAGATAATTCAGCGGGTTCTCCGGTTTGGCACGCTGATTGCAGAGTGGTGGGCAACACCGGCGCTGATTGACTGAGAGGCGCCAGATACCACGGACCAATGCCCACTTGGGAGGAGCCCACCATGTACAACCGTCAATTCTGGAACAGCAAACTCGGACAGGCCGCAATGGCCAGCATCCTCGCCATGACGGCCATGGTCGCCCTGACGACCCAGTTTCAGTCTGCACCGGGCAGCTTTATGACGCTCACCGCTGACACCGCGACGGTCGAACTGGCGTGAGCCCGGTTGTGACCGATAAGAAACCCAACCCCTTAGGGCCGGAGCGCTCAGTCCCCTTCGCCGGCGGCAAGTCCCCGAAAAACACTGATGCCGCCACCGCTCCGGCCCGCCCCGCTTCCGCCGATCCCGCGATCGCAGACCTGGAGACTGATCTAAGGCCAGTCCGCACCGGTCAGCTGTCACGCCTTGATGCAGAGATTGAATCCTTGCGTCGCAGCCCCACTCCGACGCAAGATCACAGCAACACCGCGAGAAACGAGCGCGGATCGAACACCAACCCATTTCTAGATGGAGTAGCCTTCATGGGCATTTTCAGCCGCACCCGAGACATCATCGCTGCAAACTTCAACGACATGCTGGATAACGCCGACGATCCGTCAAAGATGATCCGCATGATTATCCTCGAAATGGAGGAGACGCTGGTTGAAGTCCGCGCGAGCGCAGCGCGCACGATTGCGGACCAGAAGGAAATGCACCGCCATGTGATGAAACTGGACAAGCTTCAGGCTGACTGGGGTGAGAAAGCCCAACTGGCGCTGAGCAAGGAGCGCGAGGATCTGGCCCGCGCTGCTCTCGTCGAGAAGAAAAAAGCCGCTGATATGGGCGACCAGTTGAAAGCGGAAATCGCTGTTCTGGACGATGCCCTGCGCGCTTACGAAGCCGACATTGCCAAATTGCAGCACCGCCTGCGTGAAGCCCGCAGCCGCCAGAGCGCCATCGCAGCGCGCCTCGAAAGCGCAGAAAACCGCGTCAAGCTGCGCAGCCTGATGAGCACCGAACGCACCGACGAAGCGCTTGCGCGTTTTGACCAGCTTGAGCGCCGGGTCGATTATGCCGAGGGCCGCGCCGATGCGCTGGACATCGCCAGCGGTGGCCCGAGCCTCTCGGACGAAATCGCCGCTTTGGAAGGCTCCGATGCGATTGATGATGAGCTTGCACAAATGAAGAAAGCGCTGGGTCAGCCCGCGCCGAAGAAGGGGGAATAAACAATGGACGACCTCATTCCCATTTTTGTCGTCGGGATGCTGTTCATCGGTCTGCCGTGGATCATCCTGCACTACGTGACCCGGTGGAAGACCGCCGCAACGATCACCAGCGATGACGAGATCCTGCTAGAAGAGCTCTACAACCTCGCCAAGCGGCTTGATGAACGCATGGACACCGTCGAGCGCCTCGTGGCCTCCGATGATCCCACATTCACACCGGTCAAACGCCTTCAGGCAGACCAGGAACAGGACAACCAGCAGCTTCGCGAACTCGAAATGCTGATGGCTGAAAAGAAAGGAACAAAGGCATGAACTCCCCCCGCACCAAATTGTATCGTGACAAGCACAATGCAAAGATCATGGGCGTTTGCGCCGGGATTGCCGAATATACCGGGGTCGACACGTTCTGGGTACGCCTTGGCACGGTTGCCCTCGCACTTGGATTTGGCTGGCCGATCCTCGCCTATTTCGTTGCCGGCTTCATCCTGAACAAGAAACCGCCCCATCTTTACCGGGATCAGGGCGAACAGAAATACTGGCAGCGTGTGCGCCAGAGCCCGCATCGCACCGCCCGCGAAATCAAGGCGAATTTCCGCGATATCGACCGCCGCCTCGCCTCTGTCGAAGCGCATTATGTCAACAACAACCCGCGCCTGACCGCCGAAATCGAGCAGCTGCGCTAAAGCGAAATCAGGGGAGTACGAACGATGGAAAGCTGGATGATCGGAGCGGGCATAATGTTCGCGATGTTTGGCGGCTCAGCAGTCTGGGGAGTGGTTCATACCGTCCTGGAACACCGCAAAGAGATGGCCGAGCTGAAACACAAACACGCAGCAAAGAACCACTCGCTCACAGTGGAGAACTCCGACCTGAAAGAGACGGTGGCACACATGCAGGATCGCATCGCGGTGCTTGAGACCATCGCGACCGATCCGGCGCGCCGCACGGCCGATGCAATCGAAGCTCTTCGCTGATCCAACCCCACACATAAACGACCCCGAGGACTTAAGAAGATGGCTGCTGAACTTGGAATTATGATCCCCATTCTGGGTATCCTGCTGGGCTTTTTCGGGGTCTGGACACAGCACACCCAGAAAATGGCAAAGCTTCAGGTCAAAGAGACCGCCAACGAAACCGCCGAACGCGCTGCGCAATATGCCAGTCAGGTGCAAAAGCTGGATGACCGCGTCCAGGTGCTCGAACGCATCATCACCGACCGCGGCTATGACGTCGCAACGCAGATCGAGGCGCTGCGCGACACCCGGGAAACCGATGCCGCCAATGCGGGTATTCCGCTCGACCTTGGTTCGAAGGAGAAAGTGTGATGGATTGGGGCGGCCCTCCCTTTGTGCTCGCGATCATCGCAATTTCGACCGTCGGCTGGATCGTCAACAACTGGATCCGCGCCAAGCACGGCTATTCACTCGAAGATGAATGGGGTGGAAAGACTGAGAAAGCAGACACTGCCGAGACCGATCGTCTTCAAATAGAGAACCGCGAGCTGCACCAGAAACTCGATGTGATGCAGGACCGCATGATCGTACTGGAAAAGATCGTGACCGACCGCGGCTATTCGCTTTCCGAAGAGATCGAGGCGCTGCGTGATAGTGCCCCTGCGCCATCGACAGCACCATCGACAGCACCATCGCCCGATCGCAGCGTTCCTCTCAATCTTGCGAATAAGGAGACGACACAATGAGCGACCTCATCACTACCGAATTGCTCTCAGTTGTTGGCTTGGCCGCGGTTGCCGGCTGGGTCTTCACCACCTGGCTGCGCGTCAAGAACGGTTACCCACTCGAAGGGTCATGGGGTCAGGCAATGAAGCCCTCAACCGACAATGAGGCGAAACAGCGCGTTACCCTGCTCACTCAGGAAAACGCCGAACTGCGCGCAGAACTTGGCTCGGTCAAAGACCGGCTCGCCAATGTCGAGCGGATTGTGACGGATGGCGGCTATCACCTTGGCGCGGAAATTGATGCGCTTCGCGATAAGGCCCTCGAACACCGCACGGATGAAGGGAACGCCTGATGTTTGGAGCAGACACCCCGCTTGTCATCGACGCACTGCAGATTGCCGGATTGGCGGCGATCGGCGCGGCGGCAGTCATGCTTGTCGTTATGAAGCGCTCTGGGAAAACACCAAGACGCGGATCGCAATCGCCCCGCGGCGACGCCGATCTTGAAAGCCGGGTTCAGGTTCTGGAACGCATCGCGACGGACCCGACGATTGAACTTGCAAACGAGATCGAGGCTTTGAGGACCGGCTCTTCAGAGTCTCCAGCACCAAAACGCGAGGAGCACGCATAATGGGTTTCTGGACAGCAATTGTCATTATCGTCGCCATTGGTGCAGTCGCGAGCGTGCTTCGCTCCCGCTATAACGCTCAGAACGGAATCACCGAAGATATGATGGGCAACCAGTCCATCGACCGGTTGAATGACCCGGAACGCGATGCCCGCGAACAGGCCGCGCAGGCCGAAATCGCCGAGTTGAAAGAGCGCCTCGCAGTTCTGGAACGCATCGCAACCGACAACAACTCCGTTGATGCGCGCGAAACCCAGCGGATCGCATCCGAAATTGAAGCTCTACGCGGTTCCGGCACCGCCAAAGAGCAAGCCGACAACTAAACCAACAATCTAATCAGGCCAGTTAGCAGCCCCGGATTGAAAAAAGGACCCGAGCGAATGTTGAACGCCCCATCCTTGCCACCCTCTCTTGCCAGCCAGTCTGTTGCCAGCCCGCCCTTGGCCAGTGCACCTTTGGCCAGTTCACCTTTGTCCGGCCCGCTGGAGCCCACCGTTGTTGTGGCTCTGACCTGCCTTATCGCAGTCGGATTGATCACCTTTGCCCTGCTGCGCGCATGGCAGGACTGGATCGAACTGAAACGCCGGGAGCTGGAAAGCGGCTCTAATAGCCAGAACAACACCCGGCGCGAGCCAGACGAAAGCGGGCAAATGAGCGTCGGCGCAGCCCGCATCGAACTTTCTGATATGAAAGAGCGGATCAAGAAGCTGGAAGCCATCGCCAGCGGGGTTGAGTTGTAAAAGCGATTTCCTATTTCCCGTTCACGCTGAGCTTGTCGAACCATCGCCCTTCCCTTTTTGCGCTGCACCAATAAAGGAGTGCAGCCCTTCGACTGGCTCAGGGCGAACGGAGAATGCATTGAGATCTTTGCCAGACATACTTGAAGAATATGAATTCCTCGAAGGCGATGAGCGTTACGGCCTCCTGATTGAGCTTGGGCGTGAGCTGGAGGATATGCCCGACGCGTTGAAAACCGACGCCACTCTGGTGCGGGGATGTTCGGCGGCAGTGTGGGTCTACCCGACCGAAGCGACCGACACGCTGCACTTCCTTGCCGACAGCAACGCCGCGATCACCAAGGGCATTGTCGCGCTGGTGATTTCCGCCGTTCAGGACAAGCCCGCGAGCGAGGTCGCGAGCATGGATGTGAAGGCGGCGCTGGAGCCGTTTGACCTCAAGAGCCAGCTATCAAGCAACCGCACACAAGGCGTGCCCAACATGATCGCGCTGGTACAGGCGCATGCGGCGCGGCTTGCTGCGGTTTAGGGTGATGCGGCGGCTTTACCTAGCCGCCGGAGTGCTGTTCACTGGGCTCGGCGCTATCGGTGCGGCGCTGCCGATTGTTCCGACGGTTCCGTTCTTGTTGGTCGCCGCATTCTGCTTTGCCCGCAGCAACCCCGAATGGGAGCGCAAGATCCTCGACCATCCGCAGTGGGGCAAACAGGTGCGCGACTGGCGCGAACGC
>JBARXS010000120.1:0-85398 GCA_049647465.1 Erythrobacter sp. | reverse complement strand
GACCAGCGAACTCGGCAACCACGCGGCTCAAATCGCCAGTCCCGCATCCAACATCAAGCACGCGCATTCCCGGTTCAATTCCGCATCGGGCAAAGAACGCCTTGCTTGGAGCGTTCGCTGGGTTGGCAGGTTGATCGACCTTTCTATGTAACATCATCTCATTCTATGCGGACATAATGCCTTTGGGAAGAAGTATCTGTGCGCGGACGGCGTCCGCTTTCATTTCAAACGGACCAAAAACCTGCTGGGCAGTTATCCACTCATTACAGACATGATCCGGCGCAACGATTCGTCACCTTTCACCCTTCGGCGTCCTGAAAAACAACCGCTTCACAATCCGCTGCGCCATCCAGAACAAGCCCAGCGTCAGCAGCAAAAGCACCGCTGTGACACCCACAGCCACGGTGGGATAATCATAGGCGACCCACAACAGCCCGAGGGTCGCAATATCCTCGCCGCTCGGCACCGCGATATTGCTGACCGGTTCGGACAAGGTGTTGACGACGGCGCGCGCTGGCTTTGCCGCCATGCGCCGGAAAGAGCTGCGATTATCGGCACCTGTAAGTCGGCCTTAACCAATCGGCTGAACCGGATCGCAAGCACGCAAGCTTTAAGTGTTTCCACTCAAGACCTGTGAAACCATGAGGATGTCCGAATGACAAAGCTGGCGAAATCACTCTGTGCTATCGTTGTATTTGTCAGCGCGACAGTGTTCGGCGGCAGCGCGGCGATTGCCCAGAATGGCGGGTCTCAGCAGAGCGGGGCTCAGCATACCGGATGGGCGATTTCAGACGCCGATGGTCAGGTCTCTGTCATCCGCGATGGCAAGCCGATCTATGGCGCAAAGGGCACCAAGCTGGAACTCGGCGACCTCGTCCGCACCAGCAAAGCGGCGCGCGCGGTGTTGATGCGCGGCAAGGAATTTGTGGTCGTTCCGCCCGGTGAACAGGTACGCATCGCGAAGGCCGAAGAAGCTGGCGCAGTCGGGCAATTCATCGAATTCATGGGCAATATACTGACCAGCAACGGCACCGAATCCGCGCTGAAACGCCCCGTCGGAGTCGCGGTGGTCAAGGGTTTCGACACCACCCCTGGCAAGCGCACGAAGAACGCGCCTGAGGTGCAGTCAGTCGTTCCCGAATAAGCGGACGGACACCTGGAGAAACCCACAAAAAACGGCGCGAGGATTGCTCCTCGCGCCGTTTTCCAGCTCATTCAGGCGACACGCTTAGAACACCTCGAACAGGCCCGCTGCGCCCATGCCGCCGCCGACGCACATGGTTACGACGACATATTTCGCACCGCGACGCTTGCCTTCGATCAGAGCGTGGCCGGTGCAGCGTGCGCCCGTCATGCCGTAAGGGTGCCCGATTGAGATCGAGCCGCCATTGACGTTGAGAATGTCGTTGTCGATGCCCAGCTTGTCACGGCAATACAGCACCTGCACGGCGAACGCCTCGTTCAGTTCCCACAGGCCGATATCGTCCATCTTCAGACCCGTTGCCTTAAGCAGTTTCGGGATCGCAAAGACAGGTCCGATGCCCATTTCGTCAGGCTCGGTTCCGGCAACCGCCATACCGACATAGCGGCCCAGCGGCTCGAGGCCCTTCTGTTCGGCGAGCTTGGCTTCCATCAGCACGCTGGCAGAGGAACCGTCGGACAGCTGCGAGGCGTTACCCGCCGTGATGACTTTGCCCGGACCCATGACTGGCTGGAGGCCTTGGAGACCCTCAAGTGTGGTGGTCGGGCGGTTGCCTTCGTCCTTGGTCAGAGTGTGCTCGACCTGGCTGACTTCGCCGGTCGCCTTGTCCTTCACCATCATGGTGGTGGTCACGGGCACGATCTCGTCATCGAACTTGCCCGCTTCCTGGCCGGCGGCGGTGCGCATCTGCGATTGCAGCGCATATTCGTCCTGTGCATCGCGGCTGATATTGTAGCGCTCAGCCACAGTTTCGGCGGTTTGCAGCATCGGCATGTAGACGTCTTTGTGCATCGCCAGCAGCGAGGGGTCCATCGCGACGCGCATTTCGGGGGTCTGCACCATTGAGATGGAGTCCTGACCGCCGCCGACGACGATATCCATGTTGTCGACGATGATCTGTTTCGCCGCCGTGCTGATCGCCATCAGGCCGGACGAGCACTGACGGTCAATGGTCTGGGCAGCGACCGAAACCGGCGCGCCGCCGCGCAGCGCGACCTGACGCCCGATATTGCCAGCCTGCGTGCCCTGGGTGAGGACTGCGCCCCACACGACATCGTCGATCTCGCCAGCGTCGATGCCGGACCGCTCGACCGCGGCCTTGAAAGAATGCGCGCCCAGAGTGGCGCCGGGCGTGGCGTTAAAGCCGCCCTTGTAAGCCCGGCCAATCGGCGTGCGGGCGGTGGAGACGATGACTGCGTCACGTGACATGGTGGGGGTTCCTTTTCTAAGTGCGAGTTCCCGCGCAGGCGGAAACCTCATCGAACTTGGTGCCGTGTTGTGGGAGGCCCCCGCCTGCGCGGGGGCTCACGAAAGGATCAAACGAAGTAGAGCGTGATCCACTCGCAGATCAGCGCGGGTGTTTCTTCGCCTTCGATTTCCATCGTGACTTCGCAGGTCTGCTGCCACTGGCCGGGGCGCTTTTCCGTCAGGTCGGTCAGCTTCCAGTGGCCACGGATACGCTTGCCCGCGCGAACGGGGGCGAGGAAACGGCATTTGTTGCCGCCGTAATTGACGCCCATCTTCACGCCATCCAGCTTGGGAACATCGCTGTTCGCGCCCAGATACGGCATCATCGACAGGGTCATGAAACCGTGCGCGATGGTTCCGCCAAACGGCGTCATCTTGGCGGCTTCTTCATTGACGTGGATGAACTGGTGATCGCCGGTCGCATCGGCGAACATGTTGATCTTTTCCTGGCTCATCTCGACCCATTCGCTGGTGCCGATATTCTCGCCGACTTTTGCGGCCAAATCCTGAGGGGTCATGGGGCTCTCCTGTCCATTATTTGCGCGCCCGTGATCCCATACCAATGGGCGCCTGTTTTGCAGGGGCTTCATGGCGCAAGAGTGCATGCGATGCAATCGCAAGTCGCAAGGGAAACAGAGCGGCGAACAGGGTCATGGACCCGCGGCCAGAGCCGATTTCAGCTATGCCGTTACGGCATCCGAAGGGCGACGCCGCCTGCCCGTTTCATCCCGGTCAGCCCCGCGAGAGCCGCGCTGTTTGCCCGAGCGCGCATCTGACTGGGCACCAGACGCTGCATCCGCGCGCGCCGAATCGATTTTCTTGCAATACGAATTCAGCCCGATCTGCAGCCCGATAATCATCAGCATCACCGGCTGATAGGCGATCCCCTGAAACAGCGCCCCCACAATATAGACACAGCTCGCCAGTTGCAGCGCTGTCGCCATCGGCGCGATCCATTCCTCGTCCTCGCCATTCTCGCCCGCTCTGTCCCGTTTCAGCCAGCGCGTACGGATCCAGCCCATCTGCCACAGCCCGGTGAGATGCAGCAGCGCCCAGATCGCAAGGCCGGGATAGCCCTGCTCTCCCAACACCTCGAAGACAGAGGAGTGATAGGCGCGGCCCTCATCGGTGACTTCGACATACTCGACAGAGGACGTGTTTCCGGTGCTCTCTCGCTTGGGCAACCGATAGGTAAAGCTGTTGCCGCGGAACGCATCAAACCCGCCGCCCTGCGGTTTCTCGGCGACGTAATCCAGCGTCCAGCCCCACACCGCCATCCGGGTTGAGGCGCTTTCATCGCCGTCGGGCTCAAAGATCGTCGCCATCCGGTCATAATAGGTTTGCGGCAGGAACGGCAGCGCGCTTAGCCCCAGCACGGCAGCACCGGTGATGAACAGCATCCGCCGTCTGGTATAGCGCAGCAACAGCACGCCAAGCGCCGCGATACACACAAGTCCGGTGCGCGCCTCTGTCCCGATGGGGATCAGCAGGCAGGCAAAAATCAGCGCGACAGCAAAACCTGTCACCATCCAGTGCGGGCGGTAAATCGTGCCATAGCGGGTGAACCACCAGATCAGCGGCGTCAGCGCAATCGCTACGGTCGCCAGCGTGGAGCTCTCATAAATGCCGCTGTTGTCATTCACGAAGAAATGCAGGTTGCCATAGCCGCCGCCGCCCAGAATGATCTTCATCCCCGTGGCGATCACAATCGTGCCGATGGCCATGACCATCATGAAGGCGAGCGCTTCGATCCGGGCGCGGCTGGTCAGGGTAAACGGCAGGAAAATCGCGAACAGCAGCGCTTTCCAGACCCAGTTCCACTTGGTCGCAGCGTCCTCCGGGAAGTCGGCATTGCCTGTCGTCCAGAAACAATAGAGCAGCAGTGCGATCATCAGCCCCTGCCGAAACGAGAAGCTGACATATTCCTTCTTGTCGAGCATCAGATACCCGCCAAACGCGGCCGCGAAAGCCACGAGCGAGATTTGCAGGCTCTGGATCAGGCCAAAGCCGATGCGTTGCGGGGCGAGAATGTCGATATAGACATACAGCATAACCCACAAAAACGGGCGCTTCACACCCAGTGCGAGCACAAATCCGATAAAGGCGAGGAAGACGAGGCCGAGCATCTTCTCTGCGCTATCGCTTCGCTACTTGAGCGCGGGTTTTCTGCGCGCGCTGCGCTGCTTGAGCGCGGGTTTGACGCGCGCGGCGGCGAGGTTGCGGGCCGGAATCAGGTCCGGGCTCTGCGCCGTCTTGCTGTTTGCCCTTACTCCTCGCACCGCGCGCTTTGCGACTGCTCGATTCGCTCTCCGAGAAGCTGCCGAGCAAGGGATCCACGTCCAGACGATCACGCGTGACGAGGCGCAACAAAGCGATGGCGATCAGGCCATGGCCGATGGAAAGGGCTATATAATCAATCATATATATCGGTCATACGCGGCACAGCCGATCCGCCCGCGCGATAGAAGAGGCGGGCATCACGGCCAAACTGCCACACCGCTATAGCGCGGTGCAGTTGACGCGCCGTTAAGCACAAGTGCCTTAAGAGCTGGTGCCATGACCCGGGTTCTGCATGTCCTTGACCATTCGCTGCCGCTGCACAGCGGCTATACCTTTCGCACGCGCGCCATCCTGAAAGCGCAGGAGGCCGCCGGGGTCGAAGTGCGCGGGCTGACCGGAATGCGGCATGAAACCCAGATCGAGGACAAATCAGCGCGCGGCGCTGTCCAGACGATCGACGGCCTGACCTTCCATCGCACCGCCGGTGTGCCGTCGGGGCCGGCGGTGCTTGGCGAAATGCGCGAGATGAATGCGCTGGCCAACAGTATCCGCACCGTGGCGCAAGACTGGCGGCCCGATATCATTCACGCGCATTCGCCTGCCCTGTGCGGCGGCGGCGCGTTGCGGGCGGCGCGCGCGCTGGGCATTCCGTTCGTCTATGAAATCCGCGCCTTCTGGGAGGATGCAGCCGTCGGCAACCGGACGGGCAGCGAAGGCTCTGCCAAATACAGGATGACCCGCGCGCTGGAGACGCAGATTGTGAGCCGCGCTGATGCGGTGTTCACGATTTGCGACGGACTGCGCGATGATCTGATCACGCGCGGCATTGCTCCGGGCAAAATCGGCGTCATGCGCAACGGGGTAGACCTGTCTTTGTTTGGCGATCCGCCGCCGCGCGATGATGCGCTCGCGGGCGAACTGGGGCTTGCGGCGGGCGCGCCTGTCATCGGCTATATTGGCAGCTTTTACGATTATGAAGGCGTCGATGATCTGATTGCGGCCATGGCGATCCCGCGCCAGAGCCAACCGGACACGCGCCTGCTGCTGGTGGGCGCGGGCGAGATGGACGAGCAATGGCGCGCGGCGGCTGCGCGACTGGCAGACCCCGAAGCGGTGATTTTCACGGGCCGCGTGCCGCATAACGAAGTAGAGCGGTATTATTCGCTGATCGATGTGTTGGCCTATCCGCGTAAAGCTTCGCGCCTCACCGATCTGGTGACCCCGCTAAAACCTCTCGAAGCGATGGCGCAGCGCCGGATTGTGGCCGCGTCCGATGTCGGCGGGCATCGCGAACTCATCACCCATGGCCAGACCGGAATGCTCTTCGCGCCCGATGATCCAGCCGCCTGCGCCGCCGCGCTCAGCGATCTGCTGAATGCGCGCCAGGACTGGGAAGCGATGCGGGCGCGCGGCGTCGCCCACGTGAAAGAGCGGCACGACTGGTCACGCAATGTGTCTCGTTATCTTTCCGTTTACCAACATCTGATAGCCAATGTTAGTCGCGATGAAGGCGTTCCGCAGGGATCGCAACCGATCGCGCCACAGCAGGATTTGCGCGC
This sequence comes from Erythrobacter sp., assembly GCA_049647465.1. Lineage (GTDB taxonomy): Bacteria > Pseudomonadota > Alphaproteobacteria > Sphingomonadales > Sphingomonadaceae > Erythrobacter. The sequence continues at coordinate 79,110 of JBARXS010000120.1, read as the reverse complement.
GCAAGGGTAACGTCCCTGTGCGCGGTTTGCGGCCTGATTTGCAGGTCGGGAGTACCGGGGCACCATGGTTATTGAGAAACTGCGGGAAAAGGTGCGCCGAGAGGCGGAGGCCGAAGCCGCACAGACACAGGAACGCGAGCAGAAACGGCGGCGCAGGCGCAAGAGCCTTGGCAACGTCTGGGGCAAAAGCTTGGGCAAAGTCGTGCCGCTGGACGTGGTGAATCACAAGGTCTTCGTCCCTGCGATGGCGGTCTGGGGCGTGGCGCTCGGTTTTGCGTGCGTGATGATGCTGGCCAATTGGACCATCACCCGGCTGACCATGTTTGCAGGGCTTGAGGTGCTGGGCTCGTTTGCGCAGGTCGCCTATGCTCTGGTCGCAGCGGTGATCGGCGGCGCGGCTGCGTTTGTTGCAGCGTGGATGCTCAGGAAACTCTTCATCGCCAATGCGCGGAGCAAGCCCATTGCCACCGTGGCATCGCGCAAAATGCGCCCGATTGACCCCAGCGCCGATCTTGGCAGCGACAGTTTTGACGCGCCGATCGAGGAAATGCCGTTTGCCAGTGCCAGCAATGGACCGGATGATGTGCTGAGCAGCTTTGAAGGTGTCGGCGATCCCTTCATAGAGTCTGAAACCGCGCTGGATGATGATCCGCTGGAACTGGATGCGTCATGCGAAGTGAGCCCAGAACTCGGTGACGATCCTGAACCCGATACTTCTGCGCCCGAAACCGCCGAGCAGGCTGCGGCAACTGGTCCGTTTGATCTGACCCCCTCAGAGCGCGAGCGCCTTGCTGATCAGCAGCCCGACGATGACACGCCTGAGCCCGCGCCGCCACGCGCGCTTGATCTGGGCGAGTTTGCGCGGCTCCCCGGTCGCAATGCAGTGTGGATCGAAGAAGTGCCGGTTGCCAAGCACGCTGAAACAGCGCCGGTGGAACTGCACAAGGCCGCACCCGCCGCGCCTGTTCCGGCTCCTGAGCTTGTTCCGGAGTCTCCGGAAAGCATGAGCCCGATAGAAAGCCGCACAGCCATCGAAAAGCTGCGCCAGGTCCCTCCACAGGAATTGAGCCTTGTCCAGATGGTCGAGCGTTTTGCCGCGGCCCTGCATGAAAATCAGGCCGCCACGCATGCAATGGCGACGACGGGTCGCGGCCCGGCGCCCAATCCCCCGCGCGATGCAGCTCTGGCAGAGGCGCTCAAGGCGCTTTCGCTGTTTACGGAGCGCGGCTTTGATGTGGCCGCGCCTGACGACGTGACCGAACAGCCGATCAATATGGTCAGCGAAACCGAGCGCGAATTGCGTAAGGCGCTTGAAAAACTGCAAAATCTCCGTGGTGCGGCCTAACGGCGGGAGCAGCGGCTAGTCTGCTGCAAATCTTGCAAAGATTACGCGGTTTGCGTGATCGTGGCGCAATCAAGCGATAGCTGAGATAGGTCCGCGCGAAATATTCCTTCGCCCTGTGCTGCACTGTGCAGTTGCAATATGGCGAAACCGTTGGCAAATGGGTTCCTGAAACGAAGCACACACTCGCCCGCGCGTGAGGTGTGCTCGAAATGAAAGCCGCCTGATGGACCCGCGCTGCGCCAGCACTGCGGATGCCCAGGGCTGGCATCTGACAGGATGGAATTACGCTATGGGACTTCCGGTTTCCCAGGGTCTTTACGACCCCGCCAATGAACATGACGCCTGCGGCGTTGGGATGATCGCCCATATCAAGGGCGAGAAAAGCCATGCGATTGTGCGTCAGGCGTTGCAAATCCTTGAAAGTATTGACCATCGCGGCGCTGTGGGTGCTGATCCGCTGCTCGGCGATGGTGCGGGTATCCTGCTGCAAATTCCCGATCCGCTGATCCGCAAATGGGCAGAAGGGCAAGCGCGAGAGCTACCGCAGCCGGGCGATTACGGGGTCGCCATGTGCTTCATGCCGCAGGACGAGGCGGCGCGCGCATTCATCACACAACGCTTTGAAACCTTCATCGCAAAGGAAGGCCAGCGCCTGATCGGCTGGCGCGATGTACCCACGACCCTGGACGGTCTGGGAGATGCGGTGATCGATTCGATGCCAGTGATCCAGCAGGCGATCGTCGCGCGCGGCGATGGCACACCCGATCAGGACGCGTTTGAGCGCAAGCTGCTCGTCATTCGCAAGCAAGTGCAAAATCCACTGGCGGGCCTTGCGGAGAAGCACGACCTGCCCGGCCTGACCGATCTGTACATGCCGAGCTTTTCCAGCCGGACCATCGTCTATAAGGGCCTGCTGCTGTGCGATCAGGTCAGCAGCTTTTACGATGATCTGCGCGATCCCGATTGCGTGTCCTCGCTGGGCCTTGTGCATCAGCGTTTCTCCACCAACACCTTCCCCAGCTGGCGGCTGGCCCATCCGTTCCGCCTCATCGCGCACAACGGAGAGATCAACACGGTTCGCGGCAATGTGAACTGGATGAATGCGCGCCGCCGCACCATGGAAAGCGAACTGCTCGGCCCTGATCTCGACAAGATCTGGCCGATCATCCCGCATGGCCAGTCTGATACGGCCTGCCTCGACAACGCGCTCGAACTGTTGCTGGCGGGCGGATACAGCCTCGCGCATTCCATGATGATGCTGATGCCCGAAGCATGGGCCGGCAACACTTTGATGGATGAAGGCCGCCGTGCGTTCTATGAATATCACGCGGCCCTGATGGAGCCATGGGATGGCCCCGCCGCAGTGTGCTTTACCGACGGCCGCCAGATCGGCGCGACGCTGGACCGCAATGGTCTGCGCCCCGCCCGCTTCTGCGTGACCAAGGATGATATCGTCTGCCTCGCGTCTGAAAGCGGCGTGCTCCCGTTCCCTGAGGAAAACATCACCCGCAAATGGCGCCTGCAACCGGGCAAAATGCTGTTGATCGACCTTGAGGAAGGCCGCATCATCGAAGACGGCGAGCTGAAATCGCAGCTCGCCGAAGCGGAGCCTTATGCGCAGTGGCTGAAACAGGCGCAGTACAAGCTCGACGATCTGGAAGCGGTGGACCCCGAATTCGAGGAATTGCCGCAAGACGAAAACGCTGAAACACCCACTCTGCTTCAGGCGCAACAGGCGTTCGGATATACGCAGGAGGATGTCTCGCGCTTTCTTGAGCCGATGGCGGTGAAAGGCGATGATCCCATCGGATCGATGGGCACCGATACGCCCATTGCCGTTCTGTCGAACCGGTCGCGCCTGCTGTACGATTATTTCAAGCAGAACTTTGCGCAGGTCACCAATCCGCCGATTGACCCGATCCGTGAAGAACTGGTGATGAGCCTGCTCTCGATGATCGGTCCGCGCCCCAATCTGCTGGGCCGTGATGCGGGCACGCATAAGCGGCTTGAGGTGGAACAGCCGATCCTGACGAATGAGGATCTGGCGAAAATCCGTTCGGTCGAATCCACGCTGGATGGCGCATTCCGGTGCGAAACCATCGATATCACATGGGATGCGAACAGCGGGGTCGAAGGCCTCGAAATGGCGCTGAAGGAAATGTGCTGGGCCGCAACCGAGGCGGTTTTGCAGGACCAGAACATCCTTGTCCTGTCAGACCGCAAGCAGGGGCCGGACCGGGTGCCGATGCCTGCCCTGCTGGCGACAGCGGCGGTGCATCATCACCTGGTGAGGCAAGGCCTGAGGATGCAGACCGGGCTGGTGGTTGAAACCGGCGAAGCGCGCGAAGTGCACCATTTCTGCGTGCTCGCAGGATATGGCGCGGAAGCGATCAACCCCTATCTCGCGTTTGAGACGTTGGAGGATATCCGCCGCCGCAAGCATTCAGAGCTCGGCATCAAAGATGTTGAACAGAATTACATCAAGGCGATTGGAAAAGGCATTCGCAAAGTCATGTCCAAAATGGGCATTTCTACTTACCAATCCTATTGCGGCGCACAGATTTTCGATGCAGTCGGGCTGTCATCTGCGTTTGTCGAGAAATTCTTCACTGGCACCGCGACCACCATTGAAGGGATCGGGCTGGAGCAGGTCGGGCGCGAAACCGTCGCCCGCCACGCACAGGCCTATGGCGACAACCCGCTTTACGCCAACATGCTGGATGTGGGCGGCATTTACCAATATCGCCTGCGCGGCGAGGAGCACGCGTGGACGCCCGAAAACGTCGCGAGCCTGCAACATGCCGTGCGCGGCAACAAGGCGTCGAATTACGAGGAATTCGCCAAGTCGGTGAATGAGCAGTCGGAGCGGCTGCTGACCATTCGCGGACTGATGGAATTCAAAAACGCCGAAACCGCGATCCCCCTAGACGAAGTGGAACCCGCCAGCGAAATCGTGAAGCGGTTCAGCACCGGCGCGATGAGCCTCGGCTCGATCAGCCACGAAGCGCATTCCACCATGGCGCTGGCGATGAACCGGATTGGCGGGCGGTCGAACACGGGCGAAGGCGGCGAGGAGCCGTTCCGGTTCAAGCCGCTGGACAATGGCGATTCGATGCGCAGCCGGATCAAGCAGGTGGCCTCTGGCCGCTTTGGCGTGACCACCGAATATCTGGTCAATTCCGACGATATCCAGATCAAGATGGCGCAGGGCGCAAAGCCGGGCGAAGGCGGTCAGTTGCCGGGCCACAAGGTCGATAAACGGATCGGCGCGGTGCGCCATTCAACGCCGGGTGTCGGGCTGATCTCTCCCCCGCCGCACCACGATATTTACTCGATTGAAGACCTCGCCCAGCTGATCCACGATCTGAAGAACGTGCAGCCGAGTGCGCGTATTTCTGTAAAGCTTGTGTCCGAAGTGGGTGTAGGCACGGTGGCCGCTGGCGTGTCGAAAGCGCGCGCGGATCACGTGACCATATCGGGCTATGATGGCGGCACGGGCGCGTCGCCGCTGACCTCGCTCACTCACGCAGGTTCTCCGTGGGAAATCGGTCTGGCCGAAACGCAGCAGACGCTGCTGCTCAACGATCTGCGCAGCCGTATCGCGGTGCAGGTCGACGGCGGCCTGCGCACCGGCCGCGATGTGGCCATTGGAGCCTTGCTGGGCGCGGATGAGTTCGGATTTGCGACCGCTCCGCTGATCGCGGCGGGCTGTATCATGATGCGCAAGTGTCACCTCAACACCTGCCCGGTGGGCGTGGCGACGCAAGACCCGGTTTTGCGCGCGCGCTTTACCGGTCAGCCGGAACATGTGGTGAATTACATGTTCTTCGTCGCTGAGGAATTGCGCGGCATCATGGCCGAAATGGGCTTTCGCACTCTCGAAGAGATGATCGGGCGCGTGGACCGGCTCGATATGACGCGCGTGCATCGCCACTGGAAAGCGCGCGGGATTGACCTGTCGCGCCTGCTGCATGTCCCGAGCCTTCCCGACGGTGCCTCTCTCCATCAGACCGAAGGGCAGGATCACGGCCTTGATGCGGCGATGGACAATCTGCTGATCACGGACGCGCGCGAGGCGATCACGGCGGCAAAACCCGTGCAGCTTTCCTATGACGTGCGCAACGTAAACCGCACGGTGGGCGCAATGCTTTCGGGTGAGATTGCCAGGGCGTATGGCCATGAAGGTCTGCCGCCTGACACGATCCGCATCAATCTGACCGGGGTCGCCGGGCAGAGCTTTGGCGCATGGCTCGCCCATGGCGTCACGCTCGATCTGTGCGGCGATGCCAACGACTATGTCGGCAAGGGATTGTCAGGGGGCCGCATCATCGTGCGCCAGCCCGACGGCGTGCCGCGCGCCGCGCATGAGAACATCATCGTTGGCAACACCGTGTTGTATGGCGCGATTGCGGGCGAGGCCTATTTCTCTGGCGTTGGCGGAGAGCGCTTTGCCGTGCGCAATTCGGGCGCCATCGCCGTGGTCGAAGGCGCGGGCGATCACGCGTGTGAGTATATGACCGGCGGCGTCGTGGTGGTGCTGGGCAAGACCGGGCGCAACTTTGCCGCTGGGATGAGCGGCGGCGTGGCCTATGTCTATGATCCGGACGGTGACTTTTTCAATCTGGTCAACCACGCGCAGGTCGACCTGTTGCCGATCAGCGCAGAGCCCGATATTGATGAGGGAACAGGCCGCCCGCAGCAACGCGCGCGCTCCGTCAACGATTTCGGCATGGGCGACATGCTGCGTCATGATGCAGAGCGCCTGCGTATCTTGGTAGAGCGGCACCAGTTGCACACCGGCAGCGCGGTGGCCGGAGAACTGCTGGCAAACTGGGACGAGTCGCTCACCCGCTTCGTCAAAGTGATGCCGCGCGATTACAAGAACGCGCTCGAAGCGCTTGAGGCAGAACGCCTTGAAGCGGCAAGCGTCGCGGCGGAATAAGGGTTACACAGCCATGGGTAAAGACACCGGATTTCTCGAACTGGATCGGCGTGAACGGGATTATCTCGACCCGAAAGAGCGCCTGAACAATTATCGCGAATTTGTCGTCCAGCCGGATGACGCGACGCTGGCGGCGCAGGCCTCGCGCTGCATGGATTGCGGGATCCCGTATTGTCACAACGGTTGCCCGGTGAACAATATGATCCCGGACTGGAACCACCTCGTCTATGAAAACGACTGGCGCAATGCGCTCGACGTGCTGCATTCCACCAACAATTTCCCCGAGTTTACCGGCCGCATCTGCCCTGCCCCGTGCGAGGCCAGCTGCACGCTGAACATCATCGACCAGCCGGTCACGATCAAAAGCATCGAATGCGCGATCATCGACCGTGGCTGGAAAGAAGGCTGGGTCGAGCCGCAATTGCCCGCTCACAAAACCGGCAAGTCGGTCGCGGTGGTTGGCTCCGGCCCGGCCGGCATGGCCTGCGCTCAGCAATTGGCGCGCGCGAGGCATAGCGTCACCGTCTTTGAAAAGAGCGACCGGATCGGCGGATTGTTGCGCTATGGCATCCCCGACTTCAAGATGGAAAAGCACCTGATCTCGCGCCGCTGCATCCAGATGGAAGCCGAAGGCGTGGAGTTCAAAACATCCAAAGAAGTGGGCGTCGATGTCTCCTTCCAGAGCCTCAAGGAAAACTATGACGCGGTGGTCCTTTCCGGCGGCAGCGAAGATGCGCGCCGCCTGACCATCCCGGGTGCCGAGATGGACGGCGTGCGGCTCGCGATGGAATTTCTGACGCAGCAGAACAAGCGCAATGCGGGCGATGATGAAATGCGCGCCGCCCCGCGCGGAAGCCTGCTCGCCACGGGCAAGCATGTGGTGGTGATCGGCGGTGGTGACACCGGCTCTGACTGTGTCGGCACATCCAATCGTCAGGGCGCGGCCTCCGTCACGCAGCTTGAAATCATGCCCAAGCCGCCGAGCAAGGAAGACAAGGCGCTGACCTGGCCCGATTGGCCGGTGAAGCTGCGCACCTCTTCCAGTCACGAGGAAGGCGTGGACCGCGACTGGGCCGTGCTGACAAAGCGCGTGGTTGGCGATGGCGAGACCGTCACCGGTTTGGTGTGCGCCCGTGTTGAGTGGGTGGATGGCGCGATGCGAGAAATCGTTGGCAGCGAGTTTACACTGAAAGCCGATCTGATCCTTCTCGCAATGGGCTTTACGGGGCCGAAAAAGGCCGGATTGCTGGAACAGGCCGGCGTTCAACTGACCGGACGCGGCAATGTGGATGCCGATACAGAAGGCTATAAAACCAGCGTTGATGGCGTGTTTGCCTGCGGTGACATGCGGCGCGGGCAAAGCCTTGTCGTATGGGCGATCCGCGAAGGCCGCCAATGCGCGCGCAGCGTCGACGAGGCGCTGATGGGTGTGACCGAATTGCCCCGGTAGTTTACCCTCTGAACCGCCCCGCTGATCTGTTCTGCTTACCACCGCGTTAGCCAATCGCGTTGCGCGTCTTTTGGGCCACCTCTGCGAATAAACGACCGTGTGTGACACCGTGCGCGCTTGCCTTTTGACCTTGCCGCTGGCCTGAGTGCACTCAGAGCTTGAGGAACAGGCCACAATAAAAGGGGCGCATATGACACCGGACCGCGCAAGGCCGGGCACCGCGCCTATCTGAGAAATGCGACCGGTGTAACGCGCTGTATGCGCCGATCCGGAGCAGGGAATAAGAGGGTCATGCAAAATCTCACCGCGAATACGCGGCGCCGCGCACGCGCAGCGGCAGTTCTGGGCGCGATAGGCGCGCTGGCAGCTCCACACAGCGCGCAGGCCAACAGCTTTGATGAGGCGTTCGCCGGTTTCGATCTGGCGCAAGGGGCGGCCCCCGCCCGGTCAGCGCCTCCCGCCCAACCCGCAACCGACAGCGCGACAGGCGAAATGGTGGTCATTGCCGATCCGCTTTCGCCGGTGCCGGACAATCCAACGCCTGTCGCTCAGGTTCCGCCACCCGCAAAATCTATTAAGGCCCGCCTCGTCGTTTCGCAATTTGTCGACATGCCGGTCGCAGGCGATGCGGCTGACCGCGTGCGATATTCAGGGCGCGCGGATGCCTATATCAATGTCGGCGGCTCCAATTTCGGGCTCGACGATTCCATCCAGCTCAATTTCCGGCCAGAGGTGACATGGGGCCAGACCTCCAACGGGGAAATCGGCCTCATCCCCAACAACACCGCCCTGTTCCGGCCAGAGGGTGCGGGCGATTTTGACCTTGGCATCAATGTCAAAAAGACTTGGAAAGACGGCACCAATCTGACCGTGGGCAAGATCAACTCGCTGGATCTGGTGGGCACTCTGCCGATTGTCGGGAGCGACGGGCATTACGGGTTTCAGAATCTCGGCCTCGCCTTTCCGCCCACCGGTGTCATCCCAAACACTTGGATCGGTGCGTTGCTGGAAATGCCGCGCGATGACTGGATTTACCGCGTGTGGGTTTATGATCCGGATTCGCAATATGAACGCACCGGGTTTGAAACCGCGTTTGAAAGTGGGGTCGCCTTTCTGGGGGCAGCGACAAAGATCGCGCGGATCGGTGGAAAGCCCGGTTTCTACACCGCCGCTGTGGTCGGCTCGACGCGCACCGGCCCTGCATTCGATATCCTGCCAAGCGCGCTCACTCCGCCGCCGAACGGCAATTTCGGCGATGCGCGCGGCGAACTCGCGCTGCAACTTTCCGCCTATCAGTTCATCTCCATGAACAAACGCCAGCGCGGAAAAGGGATCGGCATCGTCGCGCGCATTCAGGGCTCGCTCGGTGATCCGACCTTCCTTGATTATTCCGGCTATTTCGGGATTGCGGGCAACCCGGCAAAGCGCCCGCAGGACCGCTTTGGCCTTGCCTATTTCCACTATTCGCTGACCGACGAACTGGTCGATGACATCGCCTTTCGCCTCGGGCTGGAAGACGAACAGGGCGTGGAGGCATTCTATACGCTTGGCTTTGGCAGCCTTGGTGGAGGTCGGGGCTTTGAACTCACCGCCAATGTGCAGGTCGTCGACAGCGCGATAGTGTTCCGCGATACAGGCGTGATTGGAGGATTGCGGCTGACGGCGGGGTTTTGAATGCATGGTTTGAAACGGTTTGCGGTGATGATCGCGTCTGTCGCTGCCATTGTCGCCCCTTGAAAAGTAATCAGCCAGCCGCCTGCGCCACCCGGTCAACCTCGGCGATATACGCTGCCTTCTCATCCTCACTCAGAAATGAGCCCGCGAACGAGTTTTTCGCCAAAGTCGCCACGTCATCGATGCTCAGGTCCAGCGCGCCTGCGACCGCGCGGTAATTGTCGTTGATATAGCCGCCGAAATAGGAGGGGTCGTCGGAATTGACGGTCGCCTTGATCCCGCGCTCCAGCATGCGCTTCACCGGGCTTTGCGCGATATCGTCAATCACGCACAACTTCAGATTGGAGAGCGGGCACACGGTCAGCGTCTGGCCGTCCGCGATGATCCGCTCGACCAGCGCCTCATCCTCCAGCGCGCGGTTGCCGTGGTCGATCCGGTCAATGGCAAGGGTGTCGAGCGCCTGCCAGACATAGTCGGGCGGACCCTCCTCGCCTGCATGTGCGACCAGTTTCAGCCCGTGTTCGCGCGCTCGGGCAAAGACGCGGGCGAATTTCTCGGGCGGGTGGCCCACTTCGCTGGAATCGAGCCCCACCCCGTCAATCCGCTCCAGCCAGGGCGCGGCCTCTTCCAAAGTCGCAAAGGCGGCCTCTTCAGAAAGGTGCCGCAGGAAACACATGATCAGCTTTGACGTGATGCCAAGCCGCGCCTCCCCCTCATCCAGCGCGCGAAGGATGCCGCTGATCACCGTCTCAAACGCAATGCCGCGATCCGTATGGCCCTGCGGATCAAAGAATATCTCGACATGCCGCACAGTGTCGGCGTCCACCCGTTCCAGATAGGCGATGGTGAGGTCGTAGAAATCCTGCTCCGTCACCAGCACCGCCATGCCCAGATAATAGAGGTCGAGAAACTCCTGAAGGTTTGAGAACTGATAGGCCGCGCGCACTTCCTCTACGCTCGCATAAGGCAGCGTAACGCCGTTGCGTTTGGCCAGCGCAAACATCATCTCCGGCTCCAGCGAACCTTCGATATGCAGGTGCAGCTCGGCCTTGGGCACGGCGGCGATAAACGCGTTGACCGGGGTGGCGTGGATTTTTGACATTATGAACGGTCCTTACTCGATCCGGCTACGCCTCTGAGTATTTCTGGCGCGCTCGGCTTGTTCTGCTCAATCTCTTCGCGCGTCAGTCCGTCAAGCTCATGCGGGAAAATCAGCCAATCCTCGGTCGAGCGGACATAGAAATCCGGCGTCAGGTCGGTCTGATTCTTGGACGGTTTATAGAACACCGTCGCGATCTTGATCACGTCTGGCGTGTTGCGGCGACAGCGCAGCGTCAGCTCCCTGATAAAGGCCTCAACCGATTTGCCCGTGTCGAACACATCATCAACGATCAGCAGCGCGTCCTCGGCATTCAGCGTATCGATCAGATAGCCCAGCGCATAGACCTTCACCGTGCGCGCCTGTTTGCCAATGCCCATGTAAGAGGATGTGCGTATCGCGATATGATCGCATTCAATCCCGCGAAATTCGAGCAATTCCTGCACCGCAATGCCTATCGGCGCACCGCCGCGCCAGATACCCACAATGTGCGTGGGGACAAAGCCGGATTCCACGATCCTGTTCGCCAGAGCGAAGGACAGATCGAGCAGTTCATTCGCATCAAGATAAATCTTTGCGTCCAACATCTTGCCCTTCACTGCCCCGCGCGTCTGACTGATGGCATAGGGCGCCCCCGATTGCGAGCGATGCGTTTTCCGGTGCACACGCTCCGGCATGCACCGGGACGCACTTACCCCTGTCAAAACTGCATGTCCCTCCTACTTGACATTGGATTGCAACAGGCAGAGCTTCCGTATCGGGATAGTTTACAGAATATTGCGCCACTCGATTCGTCCCGGCGAATCGGAAAAGCGGCGGAATGGGTCAGGGCCGCGTTGGCCTTGGGATGGGTCCAACGATAAGAGATGCCTCGCTATATAGGCAGCCGACCCCCTCGTCATTTCATCGCAGTTACCCGCATGTCTCTGTGAGCATATTCCGGCCTGGCCCCTAAAGCGCCCCCGGAGAGAAATGTGTCGACACGCAGCGAAACCGTCAGAACGCAAGGGTCCAACTGGACCAGCAGCTTAAGTTATCAAAGCCGCGCCACCATCAAACCGACAGTCGCCGATCTGCGAGAGCTGACCTGGAAAGCGCGTGAAAAGAACCACCGCCTCGGCGTGACAGGCATGCTGCTTTATGATGGGGGGCACTATTTCCAGACCATCGAAGGCCCCCCGCGAAGCGTAAAAGCACTGTGGGAAACGATCAGCCGCGATGAGCGCCACACCGACATCGAGATCATGAGCGAACACATCATCCCGGCGCGCCTGTTCGGCGCGTGGGATCTGCTCAGCCATCACGGCGATGCCGAAACCGCGGCCAAGATCAGGGATGTCCATGCCGGGCATGAGCTGACCCCGATGGTGCCCAAGCTGATTGATCTGGTGCTGAACGGCGATGATCTGGGTATCAACACGATGATGGCGAAGCTGGCGGAAAAAGGCTGGGAGGGGAATGCGATCCTCACCCGCCTGATCGAGCCGACCGCGCGCGCCCTGGGTGATGCGTGGCTGTCTGATGATTGCACCGAACTGGACCTCACCATCGGGCTGTCCATGCTGCAACTCGCAGGCCATGCGGTGCGCCAGACCCCGACACCTCACGGATTCAAGGAGAAGCAATACAGCATCCTGCTCGCAACGGCGCCGGGTGAACAGCACGGGCTTGGCACTTCGCTGCTCGCCGACCTTTTCACCGATGCGGGCTGGCGGGTGGATATGGCCTTCCCCGACAGCAATCAGGCTTTGAGCAACCAGCTTGCAGCCCAGCAACCCGACGCGCTGGATATCGGCCTGTCCGAAGCTCTGCCGCGCAATCAGGCTCTCAAGGCCCTGCGCGAAACGGTGGAGCGCAGCCGCTTTGCCGCGCCGGAGAAACTGACCGTTATCTCAGTCGGCGGCCGCCTGTTCGCCGACGCCGCCGCCACGGCGGAGAGCGTAGGCGCAGACCATGCGCGCAAGACCGTGGCCGGGACGAGCATCTGTCTGGCAGAACTGATCCGGCAGAAACGCCAGATCAAGCGGTAGGGGCCGCATCAGACACCGCAGGAAAACGTCCTGCCTGTCTGAATCGCTGGAAAACTCGGTCCGCCGCCTTTGCGCCTGATGGTCACATGCCTACGCTTGCAAAGTGAGCGCACAGATCAACATTGGCCAAGATACAAGCGGGCAGAGCATCGCTATCGATCTTGAAGAACTGCTGGCCACGCGCTTGCTGGTGCAGGGCAATTCTGGCTCAGGCAAATCGCACCTGCTGCGCCGCTTGCTCGAAGAATGCGCCGGTCTGGTGCAACAGGTCATCATCGACCCCGAAGGCGACTTTGTCGCGCTGGCAGACCATTTCGGCCATGTGGTCATCGATGGCGCGGCCTACTCACCGCGTGAGATCGAAGCGCTGGCAGGCCGCGTCCGGCAGCATCGCGCATCCGTCGTTCTGGCGCTGGATGAGCTTGAGGTCGAACAACAAATCCGCTGCGCCGCGCTGTTTCTGACCGCCCTGTTCGATGCGCCGCGTGACTATTGGTATCCTGCATTGGTGGTGGTCGACGAAGCACAGATGTTCGCTCCGGCAGCGGCGGGAGAGATGACCGACGAAACGCGCCGGCTGACACTGTCGGCGATGACCAACCTGATGTGCCGCGGGCGAAAGCGCGGGCTTGCTGGTATCGTCGCCACGCAACGCCTGGCTAAACTGGCGAAGAATGTTGCCGCCGAAGCTTCGAATTTTCTGATGGGTCGCACCTTTCTCGACATCGACATGCAGCGCGCGGCCGATCTGCTTGGTATGGATCGCCGGCAGGCCGACCGGATTCGGGATCTCCAGCGAGGCCAGTTTCTGGGCCTGGGCCCTGCGGTCAGTCGCCGTCCGGTTGCCGTGAATGTCGGCTCAGTCCGCACCGGGGGCAAAACCGGCGCGCAAGCGCTCATGCCGTTGCCCGATGCACTGGGCGACGAGATGGAGGCCATGCTCACGGACAGGCTGAGTGAGGCGGTGGCGGAAACGGTTACGAGCGCGCCCCGCCCTGCGGCTGTCCTGCGCCCGGCGGCCGAACTTGAGCAGGCGTTGTCTGCGGCGGTGCCGATATCGGAGCACCTCTCTAAACCAGGCGAGCAGCAGCCGCGCGATCCCGAACCGAAAGACCCCGTCACGGATGGGAAGCCAGAGAGCCCAGCGCCTCAGGATGGCCCGGAAGTTGATGCGGCGAACGCAATTCCTGCGACTGATCGCGTCTATGAAGTCGCCGATATCGTGTGCGAATTGGCGGCAGTCAAAGACGCCACCTTCCGGCCTGCCGCGTCCCTGTTTCGTGACTTTGCGATCCTGTGCCGCCAGCGCGGCGTCGCGAGCGCGCATATCGACATCAGCCACTTTCGCCGCCTGTTTGCCTGCCAGATTGGGGGGCTAGAGCGGCTGGAAGGGGATGCGCGCGAGATTGCCGAGCAAATGATCGAAGGCATCGATGATGATGTTCTGGCGCCCTATCTTGCCATGATTGTTGCAGCGGCTCTGGGCGAGGCCATGCCGGACGAGGAGGCTTTGGCGCTGCTCTATGGGAGTTCTTCGCCGAGTCGGGTTCGCCGTCTACTCGATCATCTTGAACGTCGCGGGCTGATCGTTGTGCGCGAAGAGTTCGGCGGTGAGCGCACTATCAGTGTGCCCGATGCGATCGAGCGGATGAACGCAAGTCAGGCTGCCTAGGCAAGGGTCGCATTTTCCTACATCCCCGACAGCGGCTGTACCTGCGCCCGTTCTTTCACACTGGCGACCCGGTTCTTCACGCGCGCCCTTTCTCTGGCGCGGCGCCGCGCAAAGTGAGACGGGAAAGTGTCAAATCCCTTCCAACAGACTATTTAACAGGAATATCCGTGCCTTACAGCGGATTTGGTCCGCCGACACGCGTAGAGGGTGTCAAATCCAACAGAGGCTGCCAATCGCGCCCGTTTCTCCCATCAAGGCACTGTTTCATATCAACAAACCCGCCAGTCTATCGGCGCACACCCGTGACTTTCCAGAAACGCATTCGCCTGACTGAACGGCTTCGATCCGAAAAAGCCGTTATGCGCGGATAGCGGACTTGGGTGGGTGCTGCTCAGGATCATATGGTGCGGACCTGCGCCTAACCCCTTTACGCGGCCCGCCTTCTTCTTCGCATGGCTGCCCCACAGGATGAAGACGGTGGCCTCACCCCGCGCCGCCACCGCCTCCACACAGGCATCGGTGATCGCATCCCATCCCTGCCCGGCATGGCTCCCCGCTTTGCCCGCCTCCACGGTGAGCGTGTTGTTGAGCAGCAATACCCCCTGCTTCGCCCACGAGGTCAGATTGCCGTGGGGCGCGCGATCAATGCCGCAATCGCTCTCCAATTCCTTGTAGATATTCACCAATGACGGAGGGACTTTCACCCCATCCTGCACTGAGAACGCCAGCCCGTGCGCCTGCCCCGGCCCGTGATACGGATCCTGCCCCAGGATTACGATTTTGACACTATCAAGCGGGGTCAGCGCGAGGGCGGTCAGGCGCTGGCCCTGCGGCGGATAGATCACCTTGCCCGCATCCTGCTCCGCGCGCAGCCATCCGCCAAGCTTGCGTGCTTGCGGTGTGGCGAGCACGGGTTCCAGCGCCGCGCGCCAGCTTTCCGGGATGTGTTCGGATGCCATATTTCGCACAATAGAGCGCGCCGGCGCATCAGTGCCACAGGCCCCTTTCCCTCTATCCCCAATCGGCGTAGGGGTCTGGCGATATGACAGTGCATTTTCATGAAGAAGACCTGCCCGCCGGCGTGCTCGAAGACGTTTCGATCAACGGGGGCGCTTTGGCAGTCGACACCGAGACCATGGGGCTAATAACCCATCGTGACAGATTGTGCGTGGTCCAGATCAGCGATGGATCAGGGGACGAACATCTGGTGCGGTTTGGCGTGGGCAGCGATTATGAAGCGCCCAACCTGACCGCGCTGCTGGCGGACGAAAGGCGGGTGAAGCTGTATCACTTTGGCCGCTTCGATCTGGCCGCGATCCAGTATTATCTAGGCGTGACGGCGGCGCCGGTGTTCTGCACCAAGATCGCGAGCAAGCTGGTGCGGACCTACACCGATCGGCACGGGCTCAAGAATCTGACCAAGGAACTGCTCGACGCGGATATTTCCAAGCAACAGCAAAGCTCGGACTGGGGCGGGCCGGTGCTGAGCGAGGATCAGCGCGATTATGCCGCATCCGATGTGCGCTATCTGCACCGGTTGCGCGATGAACTGACATTGCGGCTGGAGCGTGAGGGACGCATGGAAATGGCGCAGGCGTGCTTTGATTTCCTCCCGACACGCGCCCTGCTTGATATAGCGGGCTGGGCAGAGCGCGACATTTTCAGCCACGAATAACGATACGCGAAGGCAAAGCAAACGCGCCATGGTGATCAAACGCCGCATCGAAACCAGCGAAGCGAAGGAATTGCGGAGCCGCCGCCAGCACTTCGCAGCGCCCGGCGGCAACCATGACAAGCTCGTCGGATTTCTTGCACGGGTGCTGCCTGTGGGCGTTGGCATTGTCGCCGCGCTGATGATCATCACGCCGCTATCACCGCGCGGCGAGGTCAGCTTTCTGCTGGATCGCAATAAAGTCGCGATGATTGATGAACGCCTGAGCGTGGACAATGCCATGTATCGCGGGCGCGATGATACGGGCCGCCCGTTCTCCATCACCGCTGGCGAGGCGGTGCAGCGGTCCAGCAGCGAAGGGCTGGTGCGGATGAACGACCTGCTGGCCCAGATACTGCTGCCCGATGGCCCGACGCGGCTGAGCGCAGTGGGCGGAACCTACGCGATCGACGATGAGGTCGTCGCGGTGGACGGGCGGGTCAATCTGATCGCGCCCGATGGCTACCGGATGAGCGCAAGCGGAGTCTCGGTCGATCTGGAAGCGCGCGAAATGCGCGGCGATAACGGGGTCGAAGGCGAAATTCCGGCGGGCACCTTTTCCGCTGACACAATGCGCGCGGACCTATCGGCGCGGACGCTGATCCTGCAAGGTAGCGCGCGCATGACCATGACACCTGGCAGAGTGAGATTGCCCGAATGACAAACGCCCCTTCACCACGCCGAACCGGCAAGTCAAAACCGGGCAGGCGCAAACTGGCCCCGCTGATGCTGGGTTATGCGGCGGGCGGCTTTGCTCTGACGATGGCGCTGATGGGCGGGATGCAGCTGAACGCGCAAGTCGGGTCAGGCGGCATTTCATCGCACAACACGCGCGCTCCGGTGAGTGTCGATGCAGGACGGATCGAAGCGGATGACCGCGCAAAGCGGGTGGCGTTTTCAGGTGACGTAGTGGTCACGCAAGCGGGCCTGACGGTGCGGTCACAGCGGATGTTGCTCAATTATATCGACGCCGGATCGCTCGAATTGCAGCGTATCACCGCAACCGGCGGCGTCACTGTGGCGCGCGGAAACGAGCGGGCAACGGGCGATACGGCGATCTATGATTTCAACCGACGCATCATCACGATGGCGGGCAATGTCCGGCTGCGGCAGGGCAGTAACACCCTGAATGGCGGGCGGCTGGTAATTGATCTTGATACAGGCGTGTCGAGCGTTGATGGCCGCGCCTCGGGCAGCGCGGCAGCGGCAGGATCCAACAATGGCCGTGTGCGCGGGACTTTCACGGTGCCGCAAGGCGACGACGCAGGCAGCAACGACTGATTTCCGAAAACTAGAGCCTGCTCTAGAAAGCGTTGTCGTGCCGCAGCACCCAGATCGTTTTGAACACGATCTCGACATCGCGCCGCAGCGACCAACCCGCAATATATTCCAGATCTGACTGCAAACGATCCGTCAGGTCACTCTCCTTCTCGGTCGCGCCGCGGTGCCCGCGCACCTGCGCAAGGCCAGTCAGCCCGGGCTTGAGGCAGTGGCGCTGCCAATAGGTGTGATCGACTTCCCAGAAATACTTGTTGTTCGCCTGACTGCCCAGAGCATGCGGACGCGGACCGACAATCGCCATATCACCGATCAGCACGTTGAACATCTGCGGCAATTCATCAATGCTGGTCTTGCGAATGAAAGCGCCAATCTTGGTGATCCGGTCATCCTCTCGCGAAGCCGAGCGCGCGCCATCATGATCCAGCTTTTCCACCCGCATGGAGCGAAATTTATACATGTCGAAGAACTGGTTGCCCCGGCCGAGGCGGCGCTGGACGAACAGGACCGGCCCGCCATCCTCCAGCTTGATCAGGATCGCAGTAATCAGGAGGATCGGCGACAAGACAATAAGGCCACCCAAAGCCACAGCCATATCAAAGCCACGCTTCATGATACGGGCGCGCAGTCCAAGGGGGCCGGTTGACACGATCAGCGTCGTACGCCCCTGATCCTCGTACCGGTTCACACCCAGCGCACCCAGCGAATGCGCAGGCTCGCTCACGATCTCACCCTCGACACCTGCCGATTTCAGCAGAAACGCCCAGCTTTCGCGGCGCTCTCGCGGAGTGCTGACAACGATCTGATCCTGATTGCGCAGCAATTTGCCCAGCCGATCCAGCATAAAGGGGTCATGCGCCGTAGGATCAAGGTCATATTTCTGAGCCGAAATCGACACCGCACTTTTAAGAGTGAAACCCGGTCCGCCATCCTCGATAACCAGTTGGTTGCGCACCTTCCCGTCCCAGAACCGGTCAATGACCATCGGGATACAGCGGCGCAGAACCACAAGGGAAAGCGCAAACAGCACAAGACCCAGCGTCATGGTGACGCGCGAGAATTCGGCGTTGGATTTGGTGTAGAAGGCGACGAAATTCAGCAGGCCAGCAGAAATGACCAGCGCCGTCAAAGCCTGACGCACCGCGAACAGCCAATCGCTCAGCGCCCGGACACCATATGTCTTGTTATAAAGAGCGATGGTGAAATACACCGGCATCATCGCCTGTGCGGCCAACATCATATCCGGCTTCCACCAGTTGCCCAGATACAGCTTGGAAGCGAGCATGAAGGCACCATGCATCAATGCTGCATCCGCCAGCAGCATGACGATGTAAGCGCGCAGCCGCCGCCGCTCCAGAGATGCGACGATCTTGCCTTCTACCCGGTCGGGCTGAAAGCTATCGAGCAGCACTCCGCTAACCTTGTTCATTGATTGTGAGACCCCGCTCGGCACGGACCGTTATTATGTGAAAATACCTATGAAGGCGTTTACGCATAAAAGCCAGATTTTTGCACCTGCGAGAGGAAAACTGGCTGAAACTGCTACCGTCTCGCCGCAAAACGGGCAATTTCAGCCAGTTCCTGCGCCAAAAGCATCTCTGCTGCCTGACTGTTGGCGAGCAAATTTCGGTGCAGTGCAACAAGGCGCGGGATCAGCCGGTCCAGTTTCTTGCGGTTCCAGCGACCCACCTGCTGGCGAATATCGCGCTCTTCGCGCCAGAAAATGCCGAGCTGGGCCTTTTCGCCTTTACCAAGATCATCAAGACTTCCCCGCCCGCCTAGTTTGGCTGCGATCTGCGCGAGTTGGGTGGCGCGGCGCTCTATCGCGAGCAGCAATCCAACCGGGTTAAGCCCCAGTTCGCGCATCCGGTGCAGTTCCCTGGGGAGCTTCCCAAGCTCTCCGCCCATCACCGTATTGACGAGCGGTTGAAACCCGTCCTCTTCGGTAGCAGCGCCGATCTCTCCATAATCTTCGACGCTGGCGGTTTTGGGCGATTGCGGATCTGCATCACAATACAGCGCCAGCTTATCAACCTCGGATTGCGCCAGCCGCACATCCAGCCCGGCCGCACGGGCAATACGTTCAGCCAGATCGCCATTGAGCCGCAGCCCGGCCGCGTCCGCCATCGCTCTGACAGAGCCCGCAACCGAACCCAGATCAGGCGCATAGAACATGCCCACAAGCGCATCGGGCCGCTTTTCCAGCAGCTTGGCCGTGCGTGATTTGTCGGTCGCCGATGTGGCAACCACAATCACGGGAGCGGCGTCACCAGAACCCGCCTCGCCCGTCTCGATCAGGGTCTTGAGCGCATCATGCGCCTCATCTCCGGCAGCGCGCACAAAGATGTGGCGGGCATCGCCGAACAAAGAGCCGGAGCGCGCCTCGTCACCCAACAGCGCGGGATCGCGCCGCAGGTCCGCCCCGGACAGCTCAATCCGCTCGCCGGGATCAGGCAGAGCCGCAATCACCCTTTGCGCAGCAGCACTGGCGCCGGCTTCATCAGGACCGCAGAAAAAGAAGATCGAGGCATTGCTCGCGACGCGCGGCAGACCTCTGGCAAAATCGGTGTTTTTCGCTTTCATCGCCCGATTGCTCGCATCCCGGCGCCGCGCCTCCGGATCACTGGGCCGAAGCCGTGACGGCGCGTTCTCTGAGGGTGAGCGCGATCTGCGTTGCCATCCGGTCGGCGACTTCTCTGGCGAGGTTTTCCAGCGCCGTCTGTTCCGCCGCAATGGTCGCATATTCGCTGGAGACAACATCGATCCCCGCATCCGAGCCTGCCGTCGCGTCCAGCAGAATCTCTCCGGACGCCAGTTCGATCAATTGATAGCGCGTGCGGAGGATGCGGCGTTCACGGCTGATCGTGTCATCGTTCAGCACGCCCAACGCTTCGAGCGAATCGTCGATCCGCACATCCAGCCGGTATTCGGCGGACCGATCGCCGCCCGCTGTCAGCCGTTCGTTAAGGGCATTGCGCAACAGCCAGCCACCGCGTCCGGGAATGGCGGGCACATCAACCGCCGACAGACCCTGAGACACCGCCGCGCTGCTTCCGCCCGCATACATCGGCTGTAGCCCGCAGGCCGCCGCCAGTGGGCAAAGCGCCACAAGGGCGGCCAAGGCGAGCCTTGCGCGCATCAGGTAACGATATTGACCAGCCTGTCAGGCACCACGATCACCTTGCGAATTGCCGCCCCGTCCACCGAACGCTGGACCTTCTCGCTGGCTAGCGCAAGCGCTTCGAGGTCTTCTTTCGATGCGCCCTTGGGCACGGTCAGCGTGTCGCGCAGCTTGCCCTTGTGCTGGACAGCAATCGTCACCTCATCCTCGACCAGCATGGCCGGATCATGATCAGGCCATGGCGCATCGGCGATAAGGCCGGAATTGCCCGCGCGCGACCAAACTTCTTCGGCCAGATGCGGCATCATCGGGCTGACCATATGCATCAAGGCTCGAATGGCGAAATTGCGGCTTTCACTGGGCGCGGCTTTTTCGGTTGCTCCCGTGAGTTCGTAAATGCGCGCGACCGCCTTGTTGAAGCTGAGCGTTTCGATATCTTCGGCGACCGCGACAATGGCTTGGTGAGCCTTGCGTGCGAGCGGCTTGTCTTCCCCGGCAGCTGACGGATCGAGCTGCCCGAACAGCCTCCACAACCGCTGAACAAAGCGTCCACACCCTTCAATCCCGCTGGCTGACCATGGCAGGTCGCGCTCTGGCGGGCTGTCGGACAGCATGAACCAACGCACCGCATCCGCGCCGTAATCCGCGATGATCGCATCGGGATCGACGACGTTCTTCTTGGATTTGGACATTTTGACGACACGGCCCGTGGTGACCGGCGCACCGTCTTCTATGGCGATCCAGTCCGCGCCGTCCTTGCGCACTTCATCAGGGCTCAGCCAGCTGCCATCGCCAAGGCTGTATGTCTCATGCGTGACCATGCCCTGTGTGAAGAGCGCCGCGAAGGGCTCTTTCACGTCAATCTTGCCAATCTGCGCAAGCGCCCGCGTCCAGAAGCGGGCATAGAGCAAGTGCAGGATCGCGTGCTCAACCCCGCCGATATAGTGCTGGACGGGCATCCACTTGGCGATCTCTTCGGCGTCAAACGGGGCATCTGCAGGCTGTGAGGCAAAACGCAGGAAATACCAGCTTGAGTTAACGAACGTATCCAGCGTGTCAGTCTCGCGCAGGGCGGGCTTGCCGCTGATCGGACAGGTCGTGTGCTTCCATGTCGGATGCCGTTCGAGCGGATTGCCGGGTGTGTTGAAATCCACATCCTCGGGCAGTTCCACAGGCAGTTGATCGCGGGGCACGGGCACGGGGCCATGATCGGGGCTGTGAATGATCGGGATCGGCGTGCCCCAATAGCGCTGGCGCGAAATGCCCCAGTCGCGAAGGCGCCACACTGTCGTGCCCTCGCCCCAGCCGCCTGCTTCGGCGCGGGCGATCACATCGGCCTTGGCATCTTCCACGCTCATGCCGGTGAGGAAGTCGGAATTGACGATCACGCCGTCTCCGGCCTCGGCCTCGTCGCCCATCGGCGCGTCAGCTTCCGACGCATCCCCGGCGACGACGCGCTGGATTGGCAGCTTGTATTTGGTTGCAAACTCAAAGTCGCGCTGATCATGGCCGGGCACGCCCATGACAGCGCCGGTGCCGTAATCCATCAACACAAAGTTCGCGATGAAGACCGGCAAGGGCTCACCAGTAAAGGGGTGGCGCGCAGTGATGCCGGTGTCAAAGCCCAGCTTTTCCGCCGTTTCCAGCTCTGCTGCGGTGGTGCCGCCGCGCTTGCATTCCTCGATAAACGCCGCGACCGCCGGATCATCGGACAGCCCCCGGGCGATCGGGTGATCGGCGGCGATGGCGCAGAAACTCGCGCCGAAAATCGTGTCCGGCCGCGTGGTGTAGACAGGGAGCTTGTCTCCGTTGGACAGCTCGAAGCTGAATTCAAGCCCGCTCGACTTGCCGATCCAGTTCTCCTGCATCAGGCGAACCTTTTCCGGCCAATCCTTCAGCTCGCCCAGCCCGTCCAGCAGGTCTTGCGCGAAGTCTGTGATCTTCAGGAACCACTGGTCCAGCTTGCGCTTTTCGACTTCTGCGCCCGAACGCCAGCCCTTGCCGTCGATCACCTGTTCATTGGCAAGCACGGTCATATCGACCGGGTCCCAGTTCACCTCCGATTGGCGGCGATAGACCAGCCCAGCTTCATACATGTCGAGGAACAGCGCCTGTTCCTGCCCGTAATATTCGGGATCGCAGGTCGCGAATTCGCGCGTCCAGTCCAGCGCAAAGCCGATGCGCTGCAATTGCGCTTTCATCCCGGCAATATTCGCCCGGGTCCATTCGCCGGGATGGACCTTCTTTTCCATCGCCGCGTTTTCGGCCGGCATTCCAAACGCGTCCCACCCCATCGGATGGAGCACTTCGTGCCCGCGCATCTTCTTGTACCGCGCCAGCACATCGCCCATCGTGTAATTGCGCACATGGCCCATATGGATGCGCCCACTGGGATAGGGGAACATCTCAAGGATGTAGCTCTTGGGCTTTTCGTTGTCTGTATCGGCGGTGAAGGTGCCTGCCTCGTCCCAGGCGCGTTGCCAGCGCGCATCGGCAATGGACGGATCGAAGCGATCCGCAGGAGCAGATGCCGGATCGGATCGGGTGTCAGTCATGTCGGCTCGCTAACGAGAGGAGGTGGCTTAACCCGCAACAGCCTTGCGGCGCAGGTCGCGGGCCTTGGTCAGGATGATGTCTTCGAGCTTTTGCACGGTCGCGGCCTGAACCGGCGCATCGACCCATTGGCCGCCCTGTGCAACCTGACGGATCGCGGCGACACGCAATGCATCGGCGCGCAGATCCTGATCGAGGATCGTCACCGTCATCTTCACCCGCTCTTCAGGGTTGGATGGGTTGGCATACCAGTCGGTCACAATCACGCCGCCCGAACTATCCGCCTGCAACAGCGGAGCAAAGCTGACCGTGTCTAGCGCCGCGCGCCAAAGATAGGCGTTAACGCCGATTGTGTTGATCTGCGCGGATTGCAGCTCGCTCGACGGTCGGTCACGGCCACCGCATGCAGCCAGAGCGGCAATGGCTGCCACAGCTAGAGTGGCTCTGGAGATGGCGATTGTGGCGTTGGGCACGGCAGCAGTGTTCCTCATTTCGTGGTCTCGCATA
The DNA here is from genome assembly GCA_049647465.1 of Erythrobacter sp. Classification (GTDB taxonomy): domain Bacteria; phylum Pseudomonadota; class Alphaproteobacteria; order Sphingomonadales; family Sphingomonadaceae; genus Erythrobacter. The sequence continues at coordinate 55,728 of JBARXS010000120.1, read as the reverse complement.
GCTCTATAGAGCGCACACGCCTTGCGGCAAGAGCGCGCTGCACCAGAGCGTGCGCTCCGCAGGGCGCGCTGATCGCGCCGAGTCGTCTTGCAGGGCACAGCCCGTTTACGTCGGCTGAACACACTCGCGTTAAGGGGCATACGTCCGGACAAGCTGTGTGCACAAGGACACAGGTGGCAGCTTTAGCGCGTGAGCCCTTGTGGAAAAGATTGCGCAGGGTTCCGTCACACTTCTATCACGTTTGCAAGATAGTCGGACGACTCAGGCGATCAGGCGTGGTTCATCAGAGCCCGCCCACAATAACATAACAGTCCGTTTTGAAAGGGATGACGAGCAATGCCACGGCGGCACCATTCAACAGCGCAAAAGCAGCTCAAGCTGCCGCTGTTTGGTGCGCTCGCAGCAATAATGCTCGCTTTGCCAACTGCCAGCCTTGCCTTGGTCACCTTCGGGTTTGACCAGTCGGACAGCGATGAAGCGCCCCTTGATCTGTTCACACCTGCATCCGTTGATCCGGACCTTGCCCAGCGAATCGCCTCCAAGGCGCGCGAAAAGGGTCTTCGCTTCACGCCTGCCAGTTCCAATCCGGCGTTGCGCGACAGCACTGTGACAGTTGCGGTGCGCATTGATGCGGACACGGCGGAAGCCATTTCGGTGCGCAAGTCGGTGGATTCTGTCCCCGGCGTCGGCGATGGCATTGCCGCGCTTAAGACGGCGCGGTTCAATCTGGGCACGTCGCGCGGCTATCAAAGCTTTGCCCGCACGGTGGTATTGCCGGACAACGTCCGCAATCTGAGCCTGCCGGACCTTTCCGAATTTGAGCCGGTTCAGCCCAGCGCGGAAAAGAAGCCCAGCCGGTTGCAACCGCGGATCGAGCTTGAAGACGAACGCCTCGCTGGCCGGTCGGTCAACACGCTGGATGATCTTGGCGCGCAGACCGTTGATGTTGGCGGCAGTTTCCGCCTTTCATCAAAGGTCGATGTGACAGCCGGTGTGCGGCTCAGTCAGGAGCGCGAGCGGCTCGATCCGCTGACCAATTCGGTCCAGGACAGTCAGGCTGTCTATGTGGGCACGCAGATCAAGTTCTGAGGCGTTCAGCTGTGATCGCAGCGTAGTCCGCTGATCCGGCAAAGTGTTGTGCTCCGTCACTCGGACATCGCCAGTATGTAAACTGACCACCCATCAGACTTTAGTGTAACAGCCCCCGCTTTTGCGGGGTTTTTTGTTGCTTGACGTTACGGCATGGCTACCGTCCAATAGATACAATATTGGGAGAGTCTTTATGAGCCGTGTAGCAATTGTCACAGGCGGAACACGCGGGATCGGGGAAGCCATTTGCGAGCGGTTAAAGCGGCAGGGCCACACCGTGGTCGCCAATTATGGCGGTAATGATGAGACGGCAAAGGCCTTTACCGAGCGCACCGGCATCCCTTCTGCGAAATGGGACGTGGGCGATCACGAGGCCTGCCTCGAAGGGTGCGCCAAGGTCGCCGAAACCCACGGCGCGGTCGATATCGTCATCAACAATGCCGGCATCACGCGCGACGGCACTCTGCACAAGATGAGCTTTGAGGACTGGAACGACGTGATGCGCGTCAATCTGGGCGGGTGCTTCAACATGGCAAAGGCGACCTTCCCCGGCATGCGGGAGCGCAAATGGGGCCGGATCGTCAATATCGGCTCAATCAACGGGCAAGCGGGCCAGTATGGTCAAGTCAATTATGCCGCCGCCAAATCAGGCATTCACGGCTTTACCAAGGCGCTGGCGCAGGAAGGCGCGAAATTCGGCGTCACCGTCAACGCCATCGCGCCGGGCTATATCGACACCGATATGGTCGCCGCCGTGCCGGAAAACGTGCTGGAGAAAATCGTCGCGAAAATCCCTGTGGGTCGGTTGGGCCATGCAGAGGAAATCGCGCGCGGCGTGGCGTTTCTGACATCGGACAATGGCGGCTTCGTCACCGGATCAACCATGAGCATCAATGGCGGCCAGCATATGTATTGAGGTGGGTGGTTGCGGCCCAATTTGCGACGTTCACGCCGAACATCATTCTTCCCGAAAGCGGCCAGACTTCACTTCGCCCCGCTAAGTAAAGAACTGGGGTGGGAAGCGGACCTAGGGCCGACCGGAGAATATGAGGACGGCCAAACTTGCGATTAAGCAAAGCGGCAGCGCGACAAGAGACGCCACCCCTACCACCGCGAACAACATGCCCGCTCCTACCTGTTCGGACGGTGGCACAACATTGAGCAAAACCCAGAATGCAATTGTTGCTGTTGATGGCAGAGCCACTCCCGATAGGAGGGTCGCAGCTATCCGATAGCGAGCTCCGATTCGTTTCAAGACGGCCCGCGTGATTACCGCAGTCAGAGTAGCTGCTCCGACCGCTATCAATAGAAATCTACCCAGCATGAGTGCTGCATACGAGCCGCCGCAAATGTCCGCAAATGGGTCGGTAGCCGCCAACCGCTGATCGAGGGATTTGCGTCTGCTTTGGTGAGCTTCAGTTTCACAACTAGGCCTTCCGCTCCCCACCCCACCCAACTGCCCAAAAGAGCGCAGGCACTTCAGCGGCACCCATGATTGTTCCCCGCGCGGCGCACGTGTAGTGTCTAACCACACGATGAGGGGAACCGTCACATGCAGATCACCGCACACAATCCGACGCCTTGGATGCAGGGCTTTGGGCTCAATCACGCGATTGAAGTGCGCGGGGGCGAGCGGACGCTGTATTGCTCCGGCCAGACGGCGTCAGATGAAAATGGCGCGCCGCTGCATCCCGGCGATCTTGTCGCGCAGTACAAAACGGCATGGCAGAATCTGGTCGATGCGCTGGCGAGCGCAGACATGACACCAGCCAATCTGGTCCGGCTCAATTTCTACACCGTGGATGTGCCCGGATTCATGGAGGCTGCGGACCAGATCATGCCGCTGCATGGCGAGGCGGGTGCGCAAATCGCATCGACATTGCTGGGTGTCAAAGCGCTTTACCATCCCGACACCCTGATCGAGATCGAAGCCACGGCTGTCGCCTAGGTGCCTGTTATTGGGCGACCTTTAACGGGCGACTTATCAATTCGTTAAGCATCCTTGGTTAATGTTTGTTTGCCCTGTTTGGGGGGTAGCAGGATTAAAGGTGCTCTATGTCCGGGTCATCGAACGATACAATTACAGGTGCAGTTTCAGGCACATCGCCCGATATTGCCGCGCGTACGTCACGGCGCAAATCGCTTATGCTGCGCAGTGCGAAAGTTGTCTGCCAGACCGGTGAATATGTCTGCCTTGTCCGCGACGTCTGCGAGGTTGCGACCTCGCTCAGCTTTCTGCATGACGTGCCACCAGAGGCGCGCATCATCCTGTGCCTTGCCAATGGCCGGACCTATCCGATTGAACGCGTGTGGAGCGGTAAACGGCAGGCGGGGTATCGCTTTGCCTCCGATGTCGCGCCTGACGAATTCAGGCACGAAACCGGCCCCTATGAAACGCGCCCGATCCGCCTTGATATCAAGGCCCCGGCGCAAATCCTGGACGGACGCGAGGCCTATGGCGCGCAGCTGCTCGATATCTCGAACCACGGTGCGAAGTTTGAATGCGCATCCTTGCTGCAGGAACACCGCCTCCTCGGCTTTCGGGTGAGCGGCATGAATCAACGTCTGGGCCAGATCGTCTGGACCGAACGGCATGGCGCTGAAAATACCAGCGAGGCATGGCGCTATGGAATCCAGTTCCAGCATCCCGTTGCCTTGCAGGAGCTGGCCAATGCTGCCCTGCGCTTGCAACCGTTTGACGCGCCGGTAAGCGGTGATTTTACGGGCGGCTTCAGCGAGTCTTTGAGCAAGGCACGCGCAGCGGCGGCCTGAACGTCAGGCTGTCAGCTCAGGAAATAGCCGACTACGCGCAGTTCGCCGTCTTCGCGGACCAGGGTGACGTTCTCCATGACGCCTTTCTGATTGGCGAAGTCCGTGCTGAAACGCACCACCTGATATCCGCTGGGCGGCGCCGCAACGATTGAGAAACTGACCGCCTTTCGCGTGATCGCCGCTCCTAAAGGTGTGCGGGCAAGGGCTGATGCGCTTTTCCAGCTTTCAACCGTGTTTGGCTCCTGAAAGGGTTTTGCTGCGGCAGCAAAACTGCCTTCCCAATCCTCTTTATCGACAAGCGCCAACCACTTGCGCGCGGCGGCTTCGACTTCCTGATCCTGCTCGCTGGTCGCAAGCGAGACGGGCTCGGCCTGTATCTGCGATGCGAGCGGGTTGCCCGTCGTGGCGAGAACGAGAGCGATGGCGAATGTAAGCATGATGGCAATTCCTCCGATCCAGAATACGGCCCCAAAGCCAGAATGTTGGCCCGGTTGTGTGGTGGAGGAAGGATTGCGGGGATCGGCGGGCGGCGCATCCCCCAAAGGTTCGTATACACGACTTTCGGGGGTGTTCTGCTCACTTTCCAGCAGCAGCCGCGCGGCCTCTCGGCTGCTGGTCACGTTCAGCTTGCGCCGGGCGGCGCGCAGACGTTCATCGACGGTGTGAACCGAGATATCCAGCTCGCTCGCGGCTGACTTTGCATCATGCCCGCGCACGATCAGGCGCAGGGTCTGCTTCTCTTTATCGGTGAGCGTATCGCACGGTGCGGGCATGGTGGGGGTCTAGGGCATGGTGCGCCCGGACAACCACCCCAAATTTCTTGGGGTTGGCCCCAATTCGCTTCACGCGGCCTTTGAGAGCCGCCGCCTGATCCGATGCGAAAACTGCCTGCGGCCAAACCCGAGCTGGCAAAATGCATGACAGCAATCGCGTATGTACTTACTCACCGTGGAAATGAACACGCCTGCCGAAACCCCGCCCAATCACGTGCCGTACCATCCGCCGGTCAAACGCTCGATCGCGATTGCGGGGCACAAGACCAGCATCTCTCTGGAGCCGGTGTTCTGGGACATGCTGCGCGCCGCCGCTAAAGCAGAAGGCGTGCCGGTAAGCGCGTTTGTCGCGCGCATCGATGCGGAACGGATCAAGGCGCAGACCCCGCCGGGCCTCGCCAGCGCCATTCGGGTGTGGCTGGTTAGCGCGCTCTAATCGTCGCCGACACGCTCGATATCCGCGCCGACCAGCTGAAGCTTTTCCTCCAGCCGCTCATAACCGCGATCAAGGTGATAGATGCGGCGCACCTGCGTTTCGCCTTCGGCGGCCAGCGCGGCGATCACAAGGCTCATCGAGGCGCGCAGATCGGTTGCCATGACCTCGGCCCCCGTCAGCTTCTCGACCCCTTTGACGACGGCGGTGCGCCCTTCGGTCGTGATGTCGGCGCCCATGCGCGCGAGTTCGGGCACATGCATGTAACGGTTTTCAAAGATCGTTTCCTTGAGCACGCTTGCACCGTCAGCCTTGCACACCAGAGCCATCAGCTGCGCCTGCATGTCCGTGGCGAGGCCGGGATAGGGCGCGGTGGTCAGATCGGCGGGGTGCAAGGTGCCGTTGGCGCGGACATTGATGCCCTTGGCGTCTTCCTCCACTTCGACACCGATGGTGCGCAGAGCGTGAATGGTGGCCTGCATCTCGTCCGCCTTCGCACCTTCCAGCCGGACATCACCGCCCGTAATCGCTGCGGCGCAGGCATAGGAGCCCGCCTCAATCCGGTCCGCCATGACGCGGTAGGTTGCGCCATGCAGCCGCTTGACCCCGTGGATCGTCAGGTCGGATGAGCCGATCCCTTCAATCTCCGCGCCCATCGCGACCAGCAGATTGCACAGATCGACAATCTCGGGTTCGCGCGCGGCGTTAAAGAGGCGGCTTGTACCATTGGCCAACACCGCCGCCATCAAGGCGTTCTCGGTTGCGCCGACACTGACGACAGGGAAATCGAAGTCTCCGCCCGGCAGACCGCCATCAGGCTGCATCGCTTTGACGTAACCCTGGGCAAGCTCAATCTCGGCACCGAACGCTTCGAGTGCCTTCAGGTGCAGGTCAATCGGGCGGTTACCGATCGCACAGCCACCGGGCATTGAGACAGTCGCTTCGCCATCGCGCGCAAGCATCGGGCCGAGCACCAGGATCGATGCGCGCATCTTGCGCACCAGATCATAGGGCGCAACATTCGACGTGATCCGCGTTGCCTCCATCCGCATCGTTCGGCCAAAATCCTCAGGCCGGGTGCCCTGAATGGCCGTCGTCACGCCGAACTGGTTCATCAGGTGCTGAAAACCGTCAATATCGGCGAGGCGTGGCAGATTGCGCAGGGTCACCGGTTCTTCGGTCAACAAGGCGCAGGGAATAAGCGTAAGAGCAGCGTTTTTGGCACCGGAGATGGGAATAGTTCCAGACAGCCGGTTGCCGCCGCGAATGATCAGTTTGTCCATGGCAATCCGCCATAGCGCCCCGTATGTTTCGCGCAACTGGCCAGCCGCTCTGTGCAGGGATGGGAGCGGGGCGCAACACGGCTCAAAGCATTGACCTTGCGCAAGCGGCACGGCACTCAGCGAGCGGCGTACGCATGATGCCCGATACGATGTGCAAGAGGGGAAGCCGATGACGAGTGCCGCCAGAAAACCGATCAAGAAAGCCGTTTTTCCGGTCGCAGGGCTGGGCACGCGCTTCCTGCCCGCGACCAAGGCCATTCCCAAAGAACTGTTGCCGATCGTCGATCGCCCGCTCATCCAGTACGCCGTGGAGGAAGCGCGCGAAGCGGGGATCGAGCAGATGATCTTCGTCACAGGCCGCGGCAAGACCGCCATCGTTGAACATTTCGATGTCGCCTATGAGCTGGAAGCGACGATGAGCGCGCGCGGCAAGGATATGAGCGTGCTCGACCCAACCCGAGCGACGCCGGGCGATATCATCACTGTGCGCCAACAGGTGCCGATGGGTCTCGGCCATGCGATCTGGTGCGCGCGTGCGATTGTCGGCGATGAGCCGTTCGCGATCTTCCTCCCTGATGAATTGATGGTCGGAAAAGCTGGCGGGACCGGCTGTATGAAGCAGATGGTGGATGCCTATCATCAGGTCGGTGGCAACCTGATCAGCGTGCTCGAAGTGCCGATGGAAGAAGTCTCATCCTATGGCGTGATTGATCCGGGCGAGGCGGAAGGCGCGCTGACGCAGGTTAAGGGGCTGGTTGAAAAGCCGCCCCAAGCCGAAGCGCCATCGAACAAGATCATTTCAGGCCGCTATATCCTGCAACCCGAAGTCATGCGGACGCTGGAAAACCAGGGCAAAGGCGCAGGCGGAGAGATCCAGCTGACCGATGCAATGGCGCGGATGATCGGTGACCAGCCATTCCATGCGGTGACCTTTGACGGGAACCGGTACGATTGCGGCAGCAAGCTGGGCTTTGTCGAGGCCACTCTGGCGCTGGCATTGCAGCGTGACGATATGGGCGCGGACGTGCGCGCTATCGCGCAACGGTTGCTTGGGTAAGCGCTAGCCTGACGACGAAAAAGCAAAGGCCCCGCCGCGCAAGGTCGCACAGCGGGGCCACTTTTGCGGAGATGACGCGTTACTCGGCGGCTTCGTCGGTGGCGATTTCGCCATCACCATCGGTATCGAGCCCTACCGACCAATGCTCGATTGCTTCGGCGACTTTTGCGGGGTCTTCTGCCGCTGCCTTCGCAAGGCCGTTGAGCGAAGACCCGTCGAGGCCCAGCTCTTTCATCAGACCGTCAAGCACCGGTGCCTGAGCGCGATAGGCCAGTGCGGCTGACACGGCATCATTGGCGAGGTTTCCAGAACCTCCGCCCCTTGAGCCGCCACCCGCGTCGTTCGCTGCGCCGCCGCCAGAGCCACCATTGGTGAGCCCGTCGACCTGAACAATCTTGATCGAGTCGATTGCTTCCATCGGCTTGGCGCTTTCGCGGATCACTTCGGGCAGAACCTTGAGCAGAGCGAGCTTCGTCTGAAGACTGACCTGCTCCATCGAGAGGATGTTGGCCGCTTCGTTAACGGCGCGCTGACCGGCTGCTTCGACCTCGAAACGCACACGCGCAGCTTCCGCACGCAGCTTTTCCGCTTCGGATTCACCTTCCGCTTCAAGCCGCAGGGCCATCGCCCGGTTGGCCGCCGCGTCCTTTTCGGCTTCGGCTTCAACCTTGACCTGGATCGCTTCACGCTCGGCTTCCTTGGCCGCTTCGATCAGTTCGATCTTCTTGGTACGCTCGGCAATCTCGCTTTCGCGCGCAGTGGCAACCTGCTCTTCTGCAGCCACAGCTTTCGCCCGGGCGCCATCGGCTTCGGCCTTGGCCTGACTTTCCTCGCGCGACTTGTTCTGAACAGCGATCTGCTGCTCCTGCCGGGCGATTTCGAGCGCGCGGACCTGATCGATCCGCGCTTCTTCGACTGCGCGGTCAGCTTCGATCTGCTGGCTGTCGACCTGCTTCTTGGCTTCAATCTTGGCGGCATCGGCCTCACGCTGGCGCTCGGCCTGTTCGCGGGCAATTTCCGACATCTGCGAGGCGCGGCGGATTTCAACCTCGCGCTCCTGACCGAGGCGTGCATATTCCTTGTCACGGCTGATGGCGAAGCTCTTTTCGTCGGCTTCGAGGTTCTTCGTCTCCATCTGGACGCGCGTGTCCTGCTCGATATCGTTGCGCAGTTTCTTGCGCGCTTCGATCTGCTCGGTCAGCTTGGTCAGACCTTCGGCGTCAAACGCATTGTTGGCGTTGAAGTGTTCAATGCTGGTCTGGTCAAGCCCGGTGAGAGAAACCGATTCCAACTCAAGACCGTTCATCGCGAGGTCGTTCGACGAAACCTGCTGCACCTTTTGCACAAAGTCTGCGCGCTGTTCGTGCAGTTCGTTCATGCTCATCCCCGCCGCCACAGAGCGCAGCGCGTCGACGAATTTACCCTCGACCAGATCTTTCAGCATTTCCGGCTGCATCGTGCGCTGACCCAGCGTCTGCGCGGCCATGCCGATGGCGCCGGCATCGGGGCGCACACGAACATAGAATTCCGCCTTCACGTCGATCCGCAAGCGATCCAGCGTGATCAGCGCCTCGGTATCCTTGCGCACCACGCTCAGCACCAGCGTATTCATGTTCACCGGCATGGTCTCATGAAACACGGGGAAGACGAGCGCGCCGCCATTCATCACGACTTTCTCGCCGCCGACACCGGTCCGCACAAAGGCAGTTTCCTTCGATGCGCGCCGATACAGCGTGGTGAGAAAGATGAAGATCGCGACCAAACCTATCAGCGCGACGCCGACATAAATCGCAACGGTAATCAGACTGTCCATTACTACTCCTGTTGTTTTCTCAATATGCCCATTGCGACACTGTCAGGGGGTTTTCGGATCCCCTATATCACATTTAAGCGACGCTCAGCATCGGGCTTTCATAACGAACCGCAAAGAACGTCTCCCCCTCGCGGCGCACCAGCAGGACGGTCTCGCCCTCGCCTATCGCTGCCTTGGGATCATGCGGTTCTACCATGACAAAATGGGGATGCCCGAAGATATCGAGCACCTTTGATCGCGCGGGGGACCCGCGCCTGGCTGTGCCGGTCTGGATTTCAGCATCGCGGCGCACCAGACTGTCGAGCGAGACGGCGCTCGTTTCATCCTGCGGAAGCAACCGCGCAAGCGGCCGCGTCAACACGCCATTGACCGGCAACGCGCCAATTCCCGCCAACACAGCGGCCAGCGCGGGATTAAGTGGTTTGCCCAGCAAAGCGATGGCCAGCTGCTGTCCAGACGCACCAATTGCGGCAAAGACAAACAACAGCATCATCAGCCAGATAAGAAACGGAACCCGGCCCAGCCCGAGGAGGCTGAACGCGCTTTCCAATACGCCTCCACCACTTCCTCCGGCATCAGCATCAATATCCAGATCAAGGTCGGCATCGGCGCTGTCAAAGACATCACCAAGTCCGACAATCTGGGCAACGCTGATAAAGACCAGAGCGATCAGTGCCGCAGTGAATGGCAGGTTATAGGCTTCAAGCAAACTCATTGCGTTTCGCCCACAAAAAACCTCGCTGCATATCGAGCAGTTTCAATGTTCCGCGTTTTTCCCATGAATGGATGATTAACACATATTGTCCGAAAATGACAGCAAAATCGGTCATGCTTGCGTGATAGACCCGTTTTTGAGTGAATATTGTCGTTGAACACTCGTTTTATTACAAATCGTAACCATATAGTGAGCTTGGCCTCGACTGGCTCAGGTCGTGATGCGCACCGGCAGAGTCTTCAAACCGCCAACAAAGGTGCTGGTCGCCCGCTTGGGCTGCCCTGCCAGTTCGATGCTCTCCACTTTATCCAGCAGCGCCTCAAACAAAAGCCGCATTTCCAGCCGTGCGAGATGCAGGCCAAGGCATTGATGCGCGCCCGCGCCAAAGGCGAGGTGGCGATTGGGAGAGCGCGCGGCATCGAACCGGCGTGGATCATCAAACTGGGCAGGGTCATGATTGGCGGCGACATAATTGATCATCATCCAGTCGCCCTCGCGGATCATCTGCCCGCCCATTTCAACATCATGCGCCGAGGTGCGCATGAAATGCTGTACGGGAGAGGTCCAGCGGATCGCCTCTTCGACGATGCCGGGCAGCAAGGACCGGTCCGCCTTCACCTTTGCCCATTGCTCCGGGTCTTGCGCCAGCGCCTGCATCGCCCCTGCGGTCGACGCACTCGTGGTGTCATGCCCGGCGGTCGCGACGATGATGTAATAGCCCGCCATATCGCGCGGCGGCAGCGGCTTGCCATCGACGGTTGCGTTGGCAATGACGCTGGCGACATCGTCCGTGGGATTGGCTCGGCGATCTTCGGCCAGGGCAGCGAAATACTCCTCAAACGTGGCCACAGCGCCTGCGACAAGCTGTATGACCTGTTCCGGCGACATGTTTTCCATGCCTGACCCCGACAGATCCGCGTCCTGCCCGCCAAACAATTTCTGTGTCAGCATCTGCATGCGCGGCTCATCCTCCGGCGCCACGCCAAGGATCTGCATCACCACCCGCAAGGGATATGGCCCCGACACAAGATCGACAAAATCAAGTTCAGGCCCCGCTTCGATCATCGCATCCACCGTGTGGTGGGCGAGCGCGCGGATTTCATCCTCCAGCCGCGCAAGGTTGCGCGGCATGAACCAGTCCTGCGTCAGCTTGCGATATTTCGGATGGATCGGCGCGTCGAATACGACCAGCGAGTCCACCAGCATGTTGGATCCGGTGGCCGCGCGGCTGAATTCGATCGCCTTGTTAAAGCTGAATACGACGGGGCGCGGATTGTTGAGGAAGGTCGCGTTGTCCTTCGATATCCGCATCACATCATCATAGCGGCTGATCAACCAGAACGGCTCGAACAGGCCCTCTTGCTCGGGCATTACCTTCGCGACAGGCGCGGTCTCACGCAGATGATCGAACACATCGAGCAAGCCGTCCCACTCAGCATAAGCGTGGGGATCAATCACCACCTTGGCGAGATCGGTCGGCAGGATGGCAGGGTCGCTTGCCGCTTGCGATGCCATCAGACCGCCTCGCGCGCTTTCGCTTCAAACTCGTCGCGCAATTCACGCTTGTAGAGCTTGCCGTTTGACTCGCGCGGCAGTTCGGGGCGGAAATCGAAGAGTTTCGGCATCTTGATCCGGGAAAGACTGGGCGCGAGGAAATCCCGCAATTCCTGCTCAAATGCCTCACCTGCGACCGCCATATCGATGGGCTGCACGACCGCGACAACCTTTTCGCCGAGATCGGGATCGGGCGCGCCGATGACAGCGGCGTCCATCACCTTGTGATGAGTCACCAGCAGGTTCTCGATCTCCTGCGGGTAGATATTGACCCCGCCCGAAATGATCATGTGGCTCTTGCGGTCGGTCAAAAACAAAAAGCCCTGCTCATTCACATGACCGATATCGCCCAGCGTCATCCAGCCCTTTGCATTCATCGCTTCGGCTGTCTTGGCTTCATCGTTGTGATAGGTGGGCAGGGTATCGTTTTCGAAGTAGATCAGCCCGTCTTCACCGGGTGCGCATTCTTCACCGTCCGGGCCGCACACATGCACTTTGCCATGGATTGCGACGCCCACAGTTCCCGGATTGGCGAGCCAGCCTTCGCTGTTCGCAAAGGTCATGCCGATCTGTTCTGATCCGGCATAATACTCGTTCACAATTGGCCCCCACCATTCGATCATCTCGCGTTTGATCGGGACCGGGCACGGGGCCGCTGCGTGCAAGGCGCGCTGATGACTGGACAGATCATATCGCGTGCGGATTTCAGGATCGAGCTTCAGGAACCGGACAAAGTGCGTGGGCACCCATTGGCTGTCGGTCACCTTATAGGTCTCGATCGCCTTCAATGCTTCTTCGGGGTCAAACTTCTCCATGACCACAACTGTCCCGCCCAAACGGTGGACAGTGGAGGACCAACCCAGCGGGGCCGCGTGATAGAGCGGCGCGGGCGAGAGATAGACCATTGAGCCATCGCCCGGCATGCCCACTCCCATCGTCGCCAGCCCCATAAGGGGCACGGGGGCTTGGGGATCATTGTCTTCTGGCGGGGCGGGCTTCACACCCTTGGGGCGACCGGTCGTGCCTGAGGAATACAGCATGATGAGGCCGGTATGAGGATCAGTCACAGTATCGGGGCTGTGCCGGTCCAGTTCTGCTGCGAAATCATCATCGCCGCCGCTGTCCATCACCAGTATTTCCAGATCGGGCAAGTCAGCCCGCACAGTTTCCAGCACCTCGGCGAATTTCGTGGATGTGACCAGCAATTTGGCTTCGCTGTCCTTCAGGATATAGGCGATCTCCGGGCCGGTCAGACGCGTGGAGATGGGCACCAGCATCGTGCCCACGCGCTGCGATCCCCAGGCGAGCGTATAATACTCCATCCGGTTTTCCAGCAGGACAGCAAAGGCATCGCCTCCACCCCCATTGGCACCTCCATCGGCACCATCATGCGGCCCCAACCCGCGCGACCGCAACAGATGGGCAAAGCGGTTCGAGCTCGCGTCCATCTCGCCATAGGTCATCTGCTGGCCACTGCCGGACATGATGACGGCGGGATGGTCAGGACGGCTTTTCGCATAAGCGATAGGGTGCATGCTCAATTGTCTCTCCACTTTCGCGCCTTGGCTATGGCTCGCGACCACGCCTGCGCTTTATCTCTCAAGGCGGAAATCTAACGGGGAGCGAGCGGCACTCAAGCGAAATCGGCAAGCGAAATCGGCAAACACGATTAAACGGAAGGCGGAACCGGATTGATCGCGCCGGGCCGCGACAATACCAAACTGGCCAGATCATGCCGAGGCCATGACATGCGCAGAAAAAAGGCGGCGGGCCTAAACCCGCCGCCTAAACTCGGACACCCTCTCCAATGTCCGACCCGCTCGTTGGCGGGTTAACAGGTGCGCTTCGCGCTGGGAGAGCTTACTGCCCTCCTTGGCCATTTTGCTGACCGGGACGGACCCGACCACCAGCGCCAAAAACCTCTTCAGAGGTTACCGCAGCGCGCGCTGCACCTTCTTTCATATAGGGAATTGGATTGACTGCAACCCCGGCGACGCGGACTTCATAATGAAGGTGCGGTCCGGTTGAGCGTCCTGTTGAGCCGACATAGCCGATCAGGTCGCCTTTGCGCACCTGCTGACCATCCGCAACCGACAGGCGCGAAAGGTGGGCATAGCGGGTTTCAAGGTCCGACCCGTGATCGAGATAAATCACTAGGCCATAGCTGCGCGAACGGTCTGCCCGGTCAACCGTGCCATCAGCAGTGGCATAGACCGGCGTGCCAGTGGGAGCGGCCAGATCAATGCCATTATGGCGCTTGCGACGGCCAAGAACCGGATGCGTGCGCATGCCATAGCCGCTGGTCATTCGCGCAGAATTCAGCGGGTTGCGCGACGGCACGGATACAAAAGGCTGTTGAATGGTCGGAGTTGTATCAACGGCGAATGGGTCAGGTCCGGCATTATCCAGCGAAGTCCAGCTTGCAAAAAGCTCCCGAAAGCGGGGGTCGCCTGTTGCCAGCGCATCGTCTTGCACTTCTTTGATTGTTTCGGTCACATCAACCGCTGCATTGGCGGAGCTGTTGGCCATTGCAGGAGAAGCGGCAACGGAAAGAACCGCCGCACCAATCACTGCTGTCATTTTACCAAGATGCTGCTCGAAGGCGATACGCATGCTGACCCGTTTCCTCGTTTGTGGCGGTAAGCCAAGGGCGCTTTTTTCAGCGCTTCTACTGCAAGATCAGCCCCCGAATGAACTCAGGACGCGTTATCGGGACAATTTCTTAATGTGCAATCTCTGCATAAAACTCCCGCGACAAACCGGCTGCAAGACGGGCTGAGTCGTTGAATGGCGGCTTAATTGCGCCTCTGAAATGCTCGCGAACCAGGGATTTCCACATGATTTCCGGCGGCCTTCCTTGATCCTGCGCAATTTTCAAAAAATGCTTGGTCCCGAACGCGACATGCCGAATCTCGTCGTCAAGGATGCGCGTAAGAATCCTTGAACCGTTTTCATCGCCAGCGGCTTTCACCCGCTCCAATGTGGCCGGTGTTACATCAAGCCCGCGCGCCTCAAGCACCATCGGGACGATTGCGAGCCGGGCAGCGACATCATGACGCGTCTCGAACGCGGCCTGCCATAACCCTCCATGCGCGGGCAACGCACCATAATGGCTGCCCATCGCCTCAAGCTTGCGGGCGAGCAACGCAAAATGCATCGCCTCGTCGGCTGCGACATACAGAAAGTCGCTGACGAACTCTTCTCCCATCTCCGCGCCAAAGCGACCGGCCATATCAAGCGCGAGATCAATCGCGACGAATTCGATATGCGCGAGAGAATGCCATAATGCGATGCGCGCGCGCTCCGATCCGCCTTTGCCGCGCTTTGGCATTTTATTCGGCGCAAGCAGTTCAGGCTGATCGGGGCGCGCGGGATGGTCTGGCATCGCCGCATCGAAGGTGAAGGCCAGGCGCCCCTGCCGCCACTTGCGCGCAACATCCCGCGTGGCGAAGCATTTGGCGCGCGGATCAGCCGTCATCAAGGCAGCACGAATGGCGGCAGAAACGGATGGACGTTCGGGAGCCATCGCGGACTTAAAGCGCTTTCGCAGCGGTCAGCACTTCCTCGGCGTGCCCCTTCACTTTCACCTTGTTCCAGACCTGCGCAATCGTGCCGTCCGCATCGACCAGATAGGTGGTGCGAACCATGCCCATATAGGTCTTTCCGTACATCTGCTTTTCAGTCCAGATGCCCAGCGCGTCTGACAAACCGCCCTCTTCGGCATCTGTCGCCAACGGAGTGGTAAGCTCATGCTTGGCGATAAAGTTCTGGTGCTTTTTCGCGCTGTCCTTTGACACGCCGAGCAGTTCGACACCGGACGCGTCAAAATCGCCCTTCAACGCGGTGAAGTCCTTTGCCTCGGTCGTGCAGCCCGGCGTGTTGTCTTTCGGATAGAAGAACACGACCAGCTTCTTGCCTTTGAAGTCGCTTGGTTTGACGGTGCCGCCCTCAGGGGTGCCCATTTCGATATCGGGCATTGCATCGCCAGCTGCGGGAAGATCGCTCATGTTTCGGGCTCCGTGTTGGTTTCAGGAAAGACTGTATCGGAAATGTCCGCATCAAAGGTCTGGTTCCAGACTTTGCGCACGCGCGCTCTGGCCGCGGCGCTTTCTTCGAGCAGGGTCGCGTAATCATCGACACGGCAGGCTTTGGCCAAAGCGGTCGCGGCGCAGGCAGGCGGCTCCAGACCGCCGGGCGCGAGCAGACGCAGCGCCACGATCATCCGCGTCAGCAAGTCATAATCAGACCGGAAGCTCTCAGGCAGCAGACCCGCCCTGATCATAGCGGGGATCGCAGTGCCAAGATCGGGAGAATAGGCACCGGGCTGGCTCTGTGCGAGATATGCCCCGGCCTGATCGGTACCCCGCAATTGCAGGTAGTGGACCAGAAACTCGCAATCGACGAGGCCTCCCCGCAGGCGTTTTATATCGAGCGGGCCTGCAGGCACCTTGTGCTGCGCCATCTGCGCGCGCATGTCCATCACTGCCTCCAGCAGGGCGACGGGATCGCGCGGGCGGCGCAGCACGCTGCCCATGATTGCATCCAGCGCCGCGTGGCCAGCTGCCGATCCCGCAATGACCCGCGCCCTGGCAAGCGCCATGTGCTCCCATGTCCACGCAGCGTCTTTCTGGTACTTTTCGAACGCTTCACAACTGACAGCAAGCGGCCCCTGTGCCCCTTGCGGTCGCAGGCGTGTATCGACTTCATACAGCGCGCCTTGGGCGGTCGGCACGGACAATGCCGCTGTCACCCGCCCGGCGAGCCGGTTGTAATAATGCGTGGCGGACAGGGGACGCGGGCCATCCGATTGCGCCGCAAAATCTCCGGTGAACAGATACACGACATCCAGATCGGAGGCGTGGGTCAACGCGCCCCCGCCAAATCGACCGAGACCCAGCACAAGCAATTCGCTGCCCGCGATTGTGCCGTGCGCGCGCGCGAATTCGGCGCTTGCCCCGCGCACGGCCAGTCGCACCGCTGCCTCCGCAATCCGGGCCAAGGCAGCGCCGATATCAAGCGGGTCGGCCAGGCCCTCAATCAATTGAATGCCAAGGGCAAAGCGCAGCTCACCCGTCACCAACCGGATCGCATCGAGCAGCGCCTCGTAATCATCGCGCGCGGCACTTTGTTCGATGCTGGCAGCGATCTCCTCAACCGATCCCGGCAATTCCAGAGCGTCGCGATCCAGCAGGGTATCGAGCAATTCTGTTCGCCGCGCGAGTTCGTCCGAAAGCGTCGGTGCAAGGGTCAAGGCCGCGACCAGACGATCCAGCAATTCCGGCTCGGCATTCAATAACCGGAACAACGTCACCGCAGAGGGCGCGCGTTCGAGCAAGCTCTCCCAACGGGTCAGCGCGCGCATCGGGTCATCGCTTTGCGCAAGCGCTTCAAGAAAGGCCGGAGTCAGCTCGTCAAAAGCAGCAAGCGCCTGAGTGCTGCGCAAGGTCTGATACCGGCCATCGCGCCATGCTGCGACGCGGTCGGCGAGCGCTTCAGCATTGTCAAAGCCCAGCGATCCGAGCGTTTCGACGGGCTGTTCGGCAATCGGCGCGGGTGCGGTTTTTGACGCGCGAGCAATAGGTTCGCCGATCAACTCGGCGTAAATCGCCGCCGTATCGGCTGTCAGGGCCCGCACCTCGTCGACCAGAGCCGCGCCGCTCTCCAAACCGTCGAGATGCGCGACGTTGTCCAGCGCTTCACCTTCGGGCAGTGCATGGGTCTGGCGATCGTTCACCATCTGCAGCCGGTGCTCGATCACCCGCAGCCGATCATAATTCGCACCCAGAATTTGGGCATACCCGGGCTCAATTCGGCCCGCGCGTGCCAGCGCATCCAGCGCAGCGCGCGTCCCGCGCACTCTGAGCAGGGGATCGCGCCCGCCATGGATCAACTGATGCGTCTGGGTGATGAACTCGATCTCGCGGATGCCGCCGCGCCCGCGCTTTACGTCAAAGCCCGGCCCCGGCACGTCGGGCCCGTTGTGATTGTCCCTGATCTGCCCGGTGAGAGAGCGGCTTTCTTCCATCGCGCCAAAGTCGATCGAATGCCGCCAGACAAAGGGGCGGATCGCTTCGAGAAAGGCCTCGCCTGCTGCAATATCGCCTGCCGCCGCCCGCGCACGGGTGAAAGCCGCGCGCTCCCATGGCAGGGCCAAGCTTTGATAATGCTCCAGCGCCAAAGCGCGTGGGACCGCCAACGGGCTGATCTCGCTTGCTGGTCTGAGTCGCAGATCGACGCGCAGGACATAGCCTTCAGCCGTATTCTCGCTAAGCAGCTTGATAATCCGCCGGGTGTAACGCTGTGCCGCCTCACCCGGGTCATCTCTTGAGAGGTGCGGCAGAGTCGCAGGATCATAGATCAGAACCGGGTCTATATCCGAGGAATAGTTGAGCTCTCCTGCCCCCTGCTTCCCCAATGCCAAAGCTATGAAACCACTCGGGTGGTCCTGTCCGGTGCGCTCAAAAATGGCGGTGCGAATGGCCCGGTCCAAAGCGCGATCGGCAAACGCGGTCAGCTCACCAACGACTTGCGGTAGCGGAAAGGCTCCTGCCAGATCACCCACCGCCAAAGCTGTCGCCAAGGCCAGCCGCTCTCGCCGCATGCCGATGCCTGCATCCTCATGCTCGCCGCGCGCTTGCGCCCATTGTAGCGCGTCCTCGCCCGCACCCTGCTCCAGCAAGGCGGCCAGATCAGGCAAGCGATCCAGCGACCGCTTCAGGAACGGCGCGTGGTCGCGCGCACGACGCAGCGCATCCTTCCAATCGAAGGAGTCAGTCCGGAGTGGTTCGCCAGCCATCACCCGAACCCTTTGGCGCGCGGCCGCTCTTGCCGCAAGCGATCAGCGTTGTAAGACACTCGCAAATGGCCACGACGCGAGGGATAGAAGCACCATGACCACCAGAATTGCCGCTTTGGGCACCATCATCGCGGGCGCGCTGGCGCTCACCGCGTGCGACGGCATGCCACTGCCGGGAGGCGGCGGTCCTGCCGCTATCGACATCCCCGAAGTCGAACCCGGCGAACTGAGCCAGGAAACGATGGTGGACATCACCCGCACGCTTTCGACCGACGAGTTTGAGGGTCGGATGCCCGGCACCAAGGGTGAGGAACTGACCGTCGCTTTGCTGACAGAACGGTTCGCGGCTGCTGGTCTGCAACCCGGCAATGGCGATAGCTGGGTGCAGGAAGTGCCGCTGGTAGAGATCACCGGCACCAATTACGCCCCGCTCACCATCACCAATGGCGAGACCGATCTGGTCTACGATTATGGCAGCGAATGGGTCGGCGTAAGCTATCGCGAGGATGCCCGCACGCAATTGGCAAACAGCGAGCTGGTCTTTGTCGGATATGGCATCAACGCGCCCGAACGGGACTGGAACGATTACGACGGCGTCGATGTCACGGGCAAAACCGTGGTGATCCTAGTCAATGATCCTGACTGGCAAACCGAAGCATTGGAAGGCCCGTTCAACGGCAAGGCGATGACCTATTACGGGCGCTGGACCTACAAATACGAAGAGGCCGCAAGGCAGGGCGCAGCGGGCGCGATCATCGTACATGATACCGAGCCTGCAAGCTATCCTTGGGGAGTGGTCGAATCCTCATGGTCCGGACCGCAGGCCTATGCGCAACGCGGCGAAAACGCGGATCCGATGACGATCATGAATGGCTGGGTGCAAAAGGAAGTCGCGCGCGAAATCCTCTCCGCCGCCGGGCAGGATCTGGATACTCTGAGCGAAGCGGCCAAGACCGCCGACTTCAAAGCGGTCGAACTGGGCATGAGCGCCTCCACCAGCTTTGAAAACACAATGCGCAGCTTTGCGTCGCAAAATGTCATCGGTGTGCTGCCGGGCAGCGAGGCGCCGGACGAATATGTGCTGCACACCGCCCACTGGGACCATCTGGGCCGTTGTACCCCTGCCGCTGATGGCGATGATATTTGCAACGGCGCAGTCGATAATGCGACAGGCACGGCGGCCTTGGTCGCCTTGGCCGAAGCGCATGTGAAGGCAGGCGCGCCGCGCCGCAGCCTGGTCTTTCTCGCTGTGACAGCGGAGGAATCGGGTCTGCTCGGATCGTATTATTACGCCGACAATCCCGTCTTCCCCCACGCGCAGACGGTGGGCGGCGTGAATATGGATGCGTTTCTGGTGGCTGGCCCGGCAAAGGATGTAACCGTCGTTGGTCCGGGCAAATCACAGCTTGACCTGTTTCTGGAAGCGGCGCTGTCAGCCGATGGCCGCGTTGCCACGCCCAATCCGAGCCCCGAGGCGGGCTACTACTACCGCTCCGACCACTTCGCCTTTGCCAAAAAAGGCGTGCCGATGCTGTATGTCGATGGCGGTGAAGATCTGATCGAGGGCGGGCGCGAAG
Source organism: Erythrobacter sp. (assembly GCA_049647465.1). GTDB lineage: Bacteria > Pseudomonadota > Alphaproteobacteria > Sphingomonadales > Sphingomonadaceae > Erythrobacter. The sequence goes on along the minus strand of JBARXS010000120.1, from coordinate 35,866 downwards.
CGGGCGAAAAGGTTGCAGCTGACTATCGCGAAAACCGCTATCACGGACCCAAGGACGAGTTCAGCGAAGACTGGGACTGGTCAGGCGTGATGGCCGATTTGCAGCTTTATTACCGCCTTGGCCGGATGATGGCGGAGAGCCGCGACTGGCCGAACTGGAACCCGGGCGATGAATTCAAGGGCGTGCGTGATGCGGATTGCGCAGGCTCGGACACGGGCTGCTGATCCGGCCTGTCAAGCGAGTGAGCGGAACGCTGTGAGCGCAGTGCGAATGCCGCCCGAATGGGCGCCGCAGGATTGGCTGTGGATCGGCTTTCCACATCTGGCGGAGGAATGGCCGGGCTTTCTTGACGCCGCGCAGGAGCAGATTGCCGCCTTCGCCAACGCTGTCGCTGACAGCGGGCAGCCAGTCCGTCTGCTGGTGCGCAATGAAGCCAACGAAGAGCGTGCGCGCTCTATGGTGAGCGATGCAGTCACGCTGCAACGCCGAATCTATGGCGACATCTGGCTGCGTGACACCGGGCCTCTGGTTGTGATCAAGGACGGTCAGCGCATCGCGCGCAGGTTTGCGTTCAACGGCTGGGGCGGCAAGTATGAGATGCCGGGCGATGAAACCATCGGCGCGCAGATTGCCCATGACGCCGGGCTGGAAGTGACACAGCACGCCATGGTGCTCGAAGGCGGAGCGGTGGACACCGACGGAACCGGTCTGGCCATCACGACCGAGCAATGCCTGCTGCACCCCAATCGCAATCCGCAGCTGGACCGCGCAGATATCGAGAGCGAACTGGCGCGCACCATGGGGTTTGAGAGGATCGTGTGGCTGGGCGATGGCCTGATCAATGATCACACCGACGGGCATGTCGACAACCTTGCGCGCTTTTTGGGCGAAGGCCGCATTGTCGTTCCCGAAGCAAGCGGGGCGGATGATCCCAATGCAGCGATCTACGCTGACGCTGCACAACGCGCCCTATCAGCAGGGCTTGAGGTCGCACGAATACCCTCGCCCGGCCTGATCACTCGTGATGGCGCGGTTGAACCGGCGAGCTATGTCAATTTCGCGATCACCACCCATCTGGTCGTCGTGCCAACCTTTGGTGTGGCCAATGATGCAGCGGGCGTCGCCGCCATAGCCGCACTGTTCCCTGACCGCGACTGTATTGGACTGCCCGCCGATGCGGTACTCGCCGGTGGAGGCGGGTTTCATTGTGCGAGCCAGCAAATGCCCGCTCTATCGAATGGGCACACTGCGCCCGATTAACGCTTCGTTAGGGTTTTCGCGGCACTTTCGAAGGCATCGCAAATGCACTCATCATCACGCGCGCGGCATACAGCGCGGCACAGACCAGCCAGCAGGCGCTGTTGCGGGATGGGTTGCAGGGTGTGGTCGTACTTGGTGCGGCCACCGCACTGATCCTCGCAGGTCAGCCGCTCCCGCTCTAGGCAGGGCGAACCAGAACTATCTTCCCAAGTCCTGTAACCGCGCGGCCTTCCAGCGCGAACACCATCTCGACTCAATCCAGATCGGGACCGGATATGCGCAGACCACTCCTCTTTGTTTCCCTCGTCATGAGCGCTTTGCTGATCGCAGCCGGAGTGCTCATCACCCAATCCACGGCTCGTACACCGGTAACCGGAACGAATGGCGCGAAGGCAGTCAGCACCGAACCTGTTCTGATCGAGCTTTTCACCAGTCAGGGTTGCTCTTCCTGCCCGCCAGCAGATCGCCTTGCCGCGCGTTTGGCCAAGGAAGATGGCCTCGTCGTAATCTCGCGTCCGGTCGATTATTGGGACCGCCTCGGATGGAAAGACACGCTCGCCAGTGCCGCCAACACCGCGCTGCAACGCGCCTATGCCGGGCGGAGGCTTGCCGGATATAACGGCGTCTACACCCCGCAAAGCGTTGTTTCAGGCCAATTGGGCGAGGTTGGCTCTGATGAACCCGCATTGCGCAACCTGATCCGCGCCGCCCGTGGCGATGCCTATTCCAGCCCGGTCACAATCCGCGCAAACCGTGTCGATGGCAAAGGCTTCGCAATCGGGATCGCAGGTGAGACAAAGGCTTCGGCAGAGCTGTCGCTTGTCGCCGTATCCTCCCGCGAGGAGATTGCCATCGGGAGAGGTGAAAATGGCGGGCGGACTGTGGGATATACGAACGTGCTGTTGAACGAAGAGGTGCTGGCGCGCTGGGCCGGTGGTGAAAAGAGTGTCGCGCTTTATGACGGCCAGCTCGCCGTGGAGGGGGCAGACCGCTACGCACTTGTCCTGCGCGTGCCGAAAGGCGGCCCGGTTCTGGCAGCACGCTGGCTGCGATAACGGCGCCGTTCAAGGCAGCTTTGTCAAACCAGCCGGACCAGCGCCGCAATCGCGGCGGCGCCGAGCACCACGCCAACACAGATACGCCATGCCCGCTCGCTGACGCGTCCAAAGGCAAGCGAGCCCGCCCAATTGCCCAGAGCCATCAGGGGAAAGAGCGCCAGACCCAGAACGATGGTCCGCGTCTCCAGCAGGCCAAGCGCCGCGCCCGAACCGATCCCTGCAAGTGCTGCGATCCCGAAAACGCCGATCATTGACGCCTTGGCCGTGGCGCGAGCGATGCTGCGACCGACATAATAGGGCACAACCGGTGGCCCCGGCATCGCTGCAAAGCCGGTCAGAACACCCGCTGAAAGACCCACCGCAACAGTTGTGGTCGTACGCGGCCCCTGATGGCCGCGCTGTGGGAGAAGGATCGCGGCAAAGGCCGAGCACGCCACCAGCGCAATCAGCAATCGCGCCAGATCGGGCGGTGTAAGCGAAAGCAGCAACAGCCCGCCGGGCGTGCCCACAACCACCAATCCGCCAATGACCAGCGCACTGCGTTCGCCATTGCGCAGGATCATGCGGATCTCCGCCAGAGCCAGCAGGCCCGCCATGATGTTGATCGCCAGGACCGCTTCGACAGGTGTCAATGCAAGCGCAAGAACCGGAACCAGCAGAATGCCAAAGCCAAACCCGGTAAGCCCGCGAATGAATGCAGCGCCCAATGTCGCTGCAACCGCCACCGCGATTTGCAGCGCGCTGAATTCCGCCAGCAAGTCCACGAAGGGTTAATCAGCGAAATCAGGCGGTGTCGCGGCCTTCGTCAGCATCGCAATCGCTTCGTCCAGGCTGAGCACTTGCTGCTCTTTCTCGCCCAGGGTGCGCATCGCGACTGTGCCTTCCTCCGCCTCCCGCTTTCCGACCACCAGCAAATGCGGAACCTTGGCCAGCGAGTGTTCGCGCACCTTGTAGTTGATCTTCTCGTTGCGCAGATCGCTCTCCACCCGAATACCCGCCGCTTCCAGCTTTGCGACCGCTTCCTTCGCGTAATCATCCGCGTCGGAAACAATGGTCGCGACCACCGCCTGCACCGGCGCGAGCCAGACCGGCATACGCCCGGCGAAATGTTCGATCAGGATGCCGATAAAGCGCTCATACGAACCAAAGATCGCGCGGTGCAGCATGACCGGGCGATGCCGCTCGCCGTCTTCGCCGATATAGGTCGCATCGAGGCGTTCGGGCAGCACGCGGTCAGACTGGATCGTACCCACCTGCCATGTCCGCCCGATCGCATCGGTCAGGTGCCATTCCAGCTTGGGCGCATAGAACGCGCCTTCGCCCGGCAATTCTTCCCAACCGTAATCCTCATTCGCCATGCCTGCCTCAGCCACAGCATCGCGCAGTTCCTGTTCAGCCTTGTCCCAATCCTTGTCCGAACCAAAGCGTTGCTCTGGCCGCAGCGCGAGCTTGATCTGATACGTAAATCCGAAATGCTGGTAGACGCTGTCGGCCAGCTCGCAGAATTTCTGCACTTCGCCAACGATCTGGTCCTCGGTACAGAAAATATGCGCATCGTCCTGAGTGAACTGGCGCACGCGCATCAGGCCATGAAGAGCGCCATGCGGCTCATTGCGGTGGCAACAGCCCATCTCGCCCAGACGGATCGGCAGATCGCGATAGGACGTGATGCCCTGTTTGAAGACGAGCACATGCGCGGGGCAGTTCATCGGCTTCAACGCCATCCAGTCGGCATCGCCGCTGATAACCGGTCCTTCATCGTCGACATTGGGCACTTCGTCAGGGATGACGAACATGTTCTCGCGATACTTGCCCCAATGGCCGGACTGCTCCCACTGGCGCGCGTCCATTACCTGCGGCGTCTTGATCTCGCAATAGCCGCCTGCATCCATCCGGCGGCGCATATAGGCCTCCAGCTCGCGCCAGATGCGGTAGCCCTTGGGGTGCCAGAAGACGCTGCCATGTGCCTCTTCCTGAAGGTGGAACAGGTCCATCTCGCGGCCCAGCTTGCGGTGATCGCGCAGTTGCGCCTCCTCCAGCCGGTGGAGATGCGCTTTCAACTGCTTCTTGTTCAGCCAGCCGGTGCCGTAAATGCGCGTCAGCTGAGCGTTGTTCTGATCGCCGCGCCAATAGGCGCCCGCCGTGCGCATCAGCTTAAACGCCTGCGGGTCGAGTTTTCCGGTTGAGGGCAAATGCGGACCGCGGCACATATCCAGCCAGTCATCACCCGACCAATAGACCGTCAGTTCCTCATTCTCGGGCAGGCTCTGCGCCCATTCCGCCTTGAACGCCTCTCCCTCGCCCGACCATTTCTCGATAAGGGCCTCACGACTCCACACTTCGCGGCGCAGCGGTTTGTCCGCCTTGATGATCTCGCGCATCTTCTCCTCGATCGCAGGCAGATCATCCATGCCAAACGGTTCGCGGCTGGCGGGGGCCATCACGTCATAATAGAACCCGTCATCGGTTGCCGGACCAAAGGTAATTTGCGTGCCCGGCCAGAGTGCCTGAACCGCTTCGGCGAGCACATGCGCGTAATCGTGGCGCACCAGTTCCAGCGCATCGGCCTCGTCCTTGGCCGTGATCAGCGCGAGCTCGGCATCGCCTTCAAACGGGCGGCCAAGGTCGCGCACTTCGCCGTCTACCCGCGCCGCCAAAGCGGCTTTCGCAAGGCCAGGGCCAATCGCGGCGGCGACATCGGCGGGTGAGCTGCCGCGCTCCATTTCGCGCACGGAGCCATCGGGCAGGCTGATCTTGAGCAGTTCGGTCATCGTATATTCCGTCTCGTTTGATGCGCGCCTTAAGGCATGGGAGCGCGCACCGGAAGAGCGGTGTTTGATTTGAAACGATTTCGAGGAGGACACCGCGCCACCCGAAACCGGGCGGCGCATCTGCCGGATCAACCCAGCCGCAACCGCCCCGGACAATCCGAGGTTGTAGTGGTGGTAGTGCGGGTGAGCATCATGGCCATGCCCTTCAGATAGCGAGGCACCCTGCGAGTGTCACCCCTTTCGTTAATGGAATGCATCCCCGTGGCGGGGAATTGGAGACTGGAAGAGCTCCCTCACTATGGAAATCTTGCTTGACATCAACCGACTCATATGACAAGTATGCTTTCCATAATTGAAAGGGAGCTTTACCAATGACTGCTATAACCAAAGCCCTCATCTGGGCCGCCATCATCATCGCAGCCGCGCTGTTCGCCAGCGCATCCGATCTGAGCAGTGGCGCATCCTTCGGGATCATCGCCGGGCTGAGCGGAGCAGCATGGGGCACCCTGCAAAGCAAAGCAGGCTGCGCACGCGGGTGTTCGCGATGACGAAAACAGACGCTTCCCAGACCGGCTTTCTGGGCCGCAGTCAGCGGTTCTGGGCGATATTGTTTATCGTCTCGACGTTCGGCGCTTCGGCCTTTGCCGCGTTCGCCCTTGAGGGAATTGCCCGGCTGATCGTTATGATCCTGCCGATGGGCCTGTTGGTTCCGATGGCGAAAGCTGGCGAGCGCAGGATGTCTGCCGACGGGGCCGGAACCCTCGCAATCGTGCGATACAACCGGCGCATGCTGCTGGCGAGTTTTGGCTATGTGCTCGGCCTTGGCATCGCGATTTCACTCTATAACCGGATGGAGCTGACAGGGATTGCCGCATTCGGCGTCGCCCTGCTGCCCACCGTGCCGACTTTTGGCATGATCTGGGCAATGGCGCGCTACCTGATCGAGGAAACGGACGAATATCTGCGCCACCGCACGATCATGGCGGCACTGATGGCCCTTGGGCTGGTGCTGGTAGTCGGGATTTTCTGGGGTTTTCTCGAAACCTTCGGTGTCGTTCCGCATGTCTGGGCGTGGTGGGTGCTCCCGGTCTGGGCCATAGGCCTCGGGATCGCGCAGAGCATCCTGTCGCTTCGGGATAAGAGGGAGGAGAGTGCGTGATGGTTCCTGTCGCAAAGACAACAGGCGTTCTGGGCGATGATGGTGTTCTTCTCCACGGCGCTGGTGCTCACCCTCGCCTTTACCGAGGCGGTTGAGAACCGTGCGGCGCTGATGCTGTTGACCGCCATCCCGTGCGCGCTGGCGATGATGATGTTACGCGCGGGCTACAAATCTGCGGACGGGCCATCTGACGGTTGTGCGCCCGGCGGCGAAGCGCAGAAACGCTATATCAAGCGGACCGCAATCTCGACCTCGTTGTACCTCATCGCCTTTGCCGTGCTGATGCTGGCGGAGCGGGAATGGGATGTCAGCCAGCGGGTGTTGATGGTCCTCTCGGTGCTCCCCGGCCTAGGGATCGTCGGCGTATTCTGGGCCATTGCCCGGTTGATTGTTGAAGAGACGGACGAATTCATGCGGATGCTGGTGGTGCGGCAGGCGCTGATCGCGTCCGGCTTTGCGCTCAGCCTCGCCTCGGTCTGGGGCTTTATGGAGAGCGCCGATGTCGTCCCGCATATTGACGCCTATTACTGGGCGGTAGCGTTCTTTATCGGCCTGATTATCGGCGCGGTTGTGAACAGGATCGAGCACGGCACTTGGGGCGCTGTATGATGGGGGTGCTGTCTGATGGGCGGTACTCTCTGATGGGGGGCGCAGTTTGAAAAACCGCCTGAAAGTCCTGCGGGCAGAGCGTGACTGGTCCCAAGCCGACCTCGCCGAGCGCCTCGGCGTCAGCCGCCAGAGCGTGAACGCCATCGAAAAGGGCCGCTACGACCCCTCTTTGCCGCTGGCCTTTACAATTTCCGAAGTGTTCGAGCTGCCGATCGAAGCGATCTTTTCGCGGGATTGACGATGGGAGTATGCTCGTTATCCAAACGGGCGATCCTTTCGCTGCGGCAAGAGGGGAGCGTGTCTGCTATTGGAATGGTCCAGAAACAGGCTGAACGGCTCAAAGTGGGGGTGGAAGCGGACGTTGCGCGGTCATTAGGAAAGCCGTTCCTGAAATCATTTTGGGTGAAAGTGGACCGGTAGCTTCAAAATCCCAAATCTAGTTGCGGTAGCCCTTACTTGTAACGACGGTTTGCAGCGCCATATAGCATACACGCCGCTGCGATTGATTAGTCACAGCTCTGTCCGGCGGTGTCTCTTACCGACCAGAAATTCATCTGATTGGCTTTCCTGAGACAGGAAACGCAATCGCCGTGTCCGGGGTTTTGACAACCAGGCACGGGCGATCCGAAGGGGCTGCCCCATGATCGCCTATTTCCTCTTAGTTCACCGTTATCCGGCACAGTTCAAACGCTTGTTCAAGGCGATTTATCTGCCCGGCAACCAATATGTTGTCCACGTCGACAAAAGCTCTGGCGAGGGACTCGAACAGGAGATTTCGGCTTTCCTCAAACCGTATCAAGGGGCTGAGCTCCTCGAATCACGAGATGCTCTGTGGGGCGGCTACAGTCTCGTCGAAGCAGAACTGAGAGGGTTGACCCGCCTGCTCGAAATGAACAGCCGCTGGAGCCACTACATCAACCTTTCTGGCCAAGACTTTCCGCTCAAGAGCCAAAATTACATTCGCCAGTTTTTCGCCGACAATCCCGGCAAGCAATTTATCCGCGCGCTCGACCAGGCGAAAGATCGACCTGATACCATGAACCGCATCAGCCATATGTTCATCGAGGGACGCGGCAAGATGACTGCGACGGGCGTCGCCCGCCCATACATGCTTGGCGTCACGCCTTTCATCGGTACACAATGGAAAGCGGTTACGCGCAGTTTTTGCGAATATGTCTGCCGTGATCCACGAGCAGAGCGCTTCAAGGCATTTTATCGTAACAGCTTCATTGCTGATGAGGCATTCTTTCAGACTGTGATGATGAACAGCATCGATCACGGGATTGTCATGAACGATGACCTGCGGATGATCGATTGGGTGCCTGATGGCGACATCAAGCTGCGCCCACGCAATTATGACGAGAAGGATTTCGAACAATTGCGGCGCAGCACTGATCTCTTCGCGCGCAAATTCGATGCCGAATATAAGACGGAAATCCTTTCACTGCTCGAAAACCATCTGACATCGTCAGCAGCTGACAAATACCGCACTCCGGGCAGGAAGCCAGTGATGCTCATGCCTTCGAATGATCTCGAAGTGATCGCCGCCTGAACCGGGAACATTGTCCCCAAAAACAACCTGCTGAAAGGAAAGTCCGATGGCAAAATCGCAAAAGAAATCGAACCGCGAAATTCGTAAGCCGAAGGCTGAGAAAGTGAAGACAAATGCTTCAAATCCGTCGCAGAAAACCGGAGTCGTTCAAGGGCTGGAGCGCATGAAAACAGGTCGAGAAAAGTAACGGGTCATGGAACTGAGTGCAGCGAATTGCCGCACTGAACAGGCGCGTCATCTGGAACGGTCCCTAAACGACCCTTTACCCAATCGACGGGTTAATGCCGCTAGGGCTGCTGAAGCGTGGGGTTTGGAGGCTTTGCAAGCCGAAGAACGAGAAGCACAGCACCCCCGTGCGCTTAGTAAAGAGGATGCCGAAATCGCACGCCAATTTGCCGCAGAAGGGAATGGCGATAGCGACGCTCGCGCAGGTTAAGCGATCTATGGCTACTGGAAAGGCCAGATTTCTAGTGTCTGAAACTGGGTCGTAAGCTGAACGTCTGCTTTCACCAATACACTAACGAGTTTCAGACCCCCTGCGCCTTCGCGCCCGCATCAACGCTCGTCCGCCGCGTTCCGGCCAGCTGCGTTGAGCGTTGCTTGATCCCCGCCATAAACCGCCATTCGGTCGTTGCGCGCTCGGGGGTCAGCTCCACCGTCATATAGCCGCGCTGTGAGGTGTCGGCCCATGTCAGCTCTTCGTTCGCGCCGACGAGTGCGCCTGCCATCGCATCGGCGGGGACCATTGAGAGGTAGCTTTCAAAACCGGGAGAGCTGACCGATGATACACCGAATTCGACGCCGACCTTTGCCCCGTCCTGCGCGAGGTCGAAACTCCATGCATTGTGGGTATCGCCCGCCAGCACAACCAGATTGGCATCCGCCTCCAGCGCAGCCTTGAACAGCCGTTCGCGCGCGGCAGGATAGCCGTCCCATGCGTCCATATTGAGCGGCAGGCCCGCCTTGCTGGCGAGCGCTGCTGCTTGCAGACGCTTCTTCGCGAAATCGGGGACGTTGTCGCCCAGCATCTCCAGCAGCGATGGCGGCGAAGACACTTTGCCGATCAGAACCTGCTGCACCAGCACCTGCCACTTCGCCCCGCGCGCGGTGGATGCGGCCATGCCGGTGGCAAGCCATTGTTCCTGCGCCGCGCCCAGCAATTGGCGCTGAGGATTGGCGTAGTCGCCATCGCGGAACATCTCCAGCGCAGACACCATCGCCTGCGGATTGTCCTTGCCCGCCAGCAAGGTTTCCAGGCTGAACTGCTGCTCGCGTCCCTCCAGCCGGGTGTCGATACGGAACAGGGTTGCCAGATCGCCAATGTCATAGGCGGCATAGGGCTCGTCAGAGACCGGCATCCACTCGCGATAGACCCGCTTTGCAATCGCCTTGCGCGTCGCCCAGTCGCCCTCGGTTTCGGGCTGGTGGTTTTGTGCCCCGTCTTTCCAGCTGTCATTCGCGCTTTCGTGATCGTCCCACACCGCAATCATCGGCAGCACCTGATGGATGCGCTGAAGATCGGGGTCCGCGCGGTAGGTGGCATAGCGCAGGCGGTAATCGGTCAGCGCGACGATTTCGTTGGCGGGTTCCAGATTGCGGTCAGGGTGCCTTTGCGAGGGCGAGGGATAGGTGCCGCCGCCATATTCATAGATGTAATCGCCCAGATGCACCGCGAGATCGACATCGTTCGCCTCAACCGCATGGGCATAGGCGTTGAACCAGCCGAACCCGTAATTCGCGCAGGAAAACACCGCCATACGGAACGCTTGCGTCGGACCCTGAGGCAGGGTGCGGGTGCGGCCGACGGGAGAGGTGGTGCCATCGGGCGCGGTAAAGCGGAAGAAATACCAGCGATCCGGCTCCAGTTCGTCCGCAATCGTCTTCACGCACCAGTCACGATCAGGATTGGCGGTGGCGGAGCCTTCGGACACGATGGTGTTGAAGTCATCGGTTTCGCTGACAACCCATTCAAGCGTGGTCGACTTTTCCGCGACAAAGCGCGTCCATAACAGCACGCGCTCGGTGCCGGGCTCTCCACTGGCGACATTGTGCGTGAACCCGCTGCCGAAACCGCGCGCTGTGGCGGGCGATGCAACGAGTGCGGCGGAGGCTCCGGCCAGACCAAAGACGCCGCGGCGTGAAATGTTGGTGGCGGGATTGGCGGGTTGGCCCTGTGTTTGGGGCGTGCTGTCGGTCTTGAACATACCGCGTCCCATATGCGCGCGTTATGGCGAAGGTGTGACACCTCCCGGATTGCCGGGCTTGCATTGCAGCGCCGCTCGCGGGCATGACCTGACGCCATGAGCGATATTCGATTTCACGAGATGGGCGCTGCTGACAATGGCAACGCCCGCCGCATTGCCTTTCGGCACACCAAAGGTTCGGGACCGACACTGGTGTTCCTGCCCGGCTACATGTCCGATATGTCAGGCAGCAAGGCGACGGCCTTGTTCGACGCGGCGGTGGCAAAGGGTCGCGGTTGCCTGCTGCTCGATTATTCGGGATGCGGCGCAAGTTCGGGTGATTTCGCCGATGGCACGCTGTCACGCTGGCGTGATGAAGTGCTGGCGGTGATCGAGGCGCAGGTTTCGGACCCGCAAGAATCAGGCAAAGTCCTGCTGGTCGGATCTTCGATGGGCGGCTGGCTGATGCTGATGGTGGGCACGGCATTGGGCGATCAGCTTGCCGGGATCATCGGCATCGCCCCCGCACCGGACTTCACGCGCTGGGGCTTTACCGAAGAACAGCGCGCAACAATGGCGGCGGGGGAGACGGTGTATGAAGACAATCCCTACGGCCCCGAACCCACCCCGACGCATCCGGGCTTTTTCGCGGATGGAGAGGCCAATCTGATGCTTGCCAAGGAGATGGAGAGAGCAATCCCGATCCAATGCCCCGTGCGCCTGCTGCATGGCCAGCGCGATGCGGATGTGCCGTGGGAGACAAGCCTGAAACTTGCACGCGCGCTTGATACAGATGACGTACAGGTGACGCTGATAAAGGATGGCGACCACCGCCTCTCACGCGATCAGGATATCGCGTTGCTGAAGGCTCAAACCGATAGTTTTTATCCCAACACGTTCGATCAAGGCGTCTCCTGACCACACACCATGACACTCCTTCACTTCCTCCTTCCGCTCGCGCTGCTGCAAGTTGGCCCCAATCCAGTTGACACATCGCCATTGGGGTTGCCGGACGAATTGGCGAACCGCCCCGCTCGCCCAGGGGACGCGGAAAAAATTGCTGACCCCACCGCTGCATGGCTGGCCGAGTGCCTTGACCAGATTGACGAGGATCCGGCCCGCGCGCATTCCAAGGCCCAAATCAAGCTTAGCGGAGCCATCGGGCCGGAGCGGATCATTGCCAATCATTGCCTTGGCCTCGCCTCGACCGAGCTGGGGCTGTGGGATGATGCACGCACCGCCTTTATTGCCGCGCGCGATGAAACGCCCGCCGACGAGGCCCGCGCCCGCGCCCGCTTCGGCGCGATGGCAGGCAATGCCGCGCTGGTCGGGGGTGATGCGGAGGGTGCGCTGACATATCTCGCCACTGCACAAACCGACGCGCAGACCGCCGCCTCTGCGCCGCTGCAAGTGATCGCGGCGCTCGATACAAGCCGCGCTCTGGTCGCGCTGGGCCGGGACGAGGAAGCGCTCGCTCCGCTCGATACCGCGATCAGTCTGGCACCCGAAGCGTCCGAGGGCTGGCTGCTGAAGGCAACCTTGCTGCGCCGCCTAAAAAAGCTGGGCGATGCGCAGGCCGCGATTGAGCAAGCCGCCGCGCTTGCGCCGCAGGATGCCGAGATCGGGCTGGAAGCGGGTGTGATCGCGGTGCTTTCGGGCCGCGAGGATGCCGCGCGCACATCGTGGCAGTCGGTTATCGAAACAGCACCGCAAAGTGTGGCCGCGACGACCGCAACGCAGTATCTTGCCCAGATCGGTACAAAACCAACCGTGCCTCAGCCCGAAGCGCAGGTACCTGAAGCGGCAACGCAAGCAATAGAGCCCAGATAATGACCCAGTTCTCCGTCCTTGACCTTGTGCCCGTTCGCGAAGGGGGCAGCGTTGCCGAAGCCTTTGCGGCAACCACCGCTCTGGCAAAGGCCGCCGAGGATGCTGGGTGCCAGCGGTTCTGGGTCGCGGAGCATCATGCGATGCAGGGGATTGCGGGCGGCGCGACATCGGTCGTGCTCGCCCATATCGGCAATGCGACAAGCCGCATCCGCATCGGCGCGGGCGGGATCATGCTACCCAATCACACCCCGTTCCAGATTGCTGAACAATTCGGCACGCTGGATGCGCTGTTCCCCGGGCGAATTGATCTGGGCCTTGGCAGAGCGCCGGGCGCAGGGCCTGAATTGCAGCGTGCCTTGCGCAAAAATCTGGCGCAGGCCTCGGAATACTTCCCGCAGGACGTCGTGGAGTTGCGCGCGCTGCTGACGGGCGACCTTGATCTGCCCTTGACCGCGACGCCCGGCCTTGGCGCGCAGGTTCAGCTGTGGATGCTGGGATCAAGCCTGTTTGGAGCACAGTTGGCGGCGAAACTGGGCCTGCCCTATGCCTTTGCCGCCCACTTCGCGCCCGATCATCTCGACGAAGCGCTCGAAGTCTATCGCCGCACATTCGAGCCGTCCGATGCGCTCGCGAAACCGCACGTCATGGTTGCGATGAATGTCTTTGCCGCGGATACGCAAGAGCAGGCGGAGTTGTTGGCATCGAGCCAGCAACAGGCCTTTGTCGCCCTGCGCACGGGCACTCCGGGACGCCTGCCCGCCCCGGTGGCAGATTACATGAGCACGCTACCCGCGCCGGCGAGGGCCATGCTGGCGCATATCGGGCAAGCGGGCGCGACTGGCACTCCGGCGCAGGTGCGCACCACGATCGAAGCCTTCATCAAACGCACCGGCGCCGATGAAATCCTGCTGTGCGGGTCCACCTATGATCCCGATGCGCGCATTCGCTCGCTTGAGCTGACGCTTGCTGCGATGGAGGATGCGATGGCGGTTGAAGCTGCCGAATAATCCTCACCCATCAAGCAGCGCTTGCATGGCGGGCAACATTCACTGTAATCGAGAACGATAAGAATACGCAGGTATAATTTAATTCCACCTGCAAGCCTTACTGGCACCCCTTTTGCGGCACACAAGCATCGGGAGAGCACCGTGTCGAATACTCCGAACATCAAGGCCGAATTGCGCGATGCGCTGATCCCGCATCTGCGGGCTTCGCTTCTGCCGGGTGACGCTCCGCTGGATGAAGACACGCTGGCGCAGACAGCCGAATTTCTCGTCTCCGCAGGCTTTGCGCGGGATGCCGACCGGTCTGCCCTGCTGCTGGAATCGAGCACGACGGGCCGCCGCCGTCTGCGCATTGGCATCGTCAATGATGACATGCCGTTCATCGTCGATTCGATCGCCGCAACGATCACAGCTCTGGGCCTCAGCATTGATGTGCTGGTCCACCCGATCGTTCCAGTGACGCGCAATGATGCGGGTGAACTGACCGCGATTGGCGGTAAAAATGCGACCGGCCACGCGGAATCGATGGTCTATATCGAAACGCCGCGCGTCGATGCCCGCCAGCGCCGCGATCTGATCGCGCAATTGCGCGTGACGCTGGGCGATGTGCGCGCGGCTGTGACCGACTGGCCCGATTTGCAGGCGGCAATGCAGGCGGATGCAGCGGCTCTGGCACAGCATGACACACCGTTTGCCGGGGAAGAGGCAACGCTGCTGCAATGGCTGAATGACGGTATGCTGACGCAGCTTGGTCATGTGACGCGCCACCGCGACGGCACATTGAGCGACGTTCTGGGCATCTGCCGCAAAAGCGCGGCTGAGCTGTTGGCCGATGCATCCTATGATCGCGCATTTCAGTGGTTTGAGGAACCCGACGCAAATGGCATTCAGCGCACGCTGTTGATCCTGAAAGCGAACCGTCTTTCAAGCGTTCACCGCCGCGCGGCGCTCGACCTGTTTATCGTCCCGCAATTTGACGCAGGCGCGATCACCGCCCTGTCCGTCCATGCCGGTGTCTGGACCAGTGCCGCGCTTTCCACTCCGCCCAGCGAAGTGCCCGTCCTGCGCGCGCGTGTCGATGCGATCACCAAAGAGTTCGGCTGCCGCCCCGATGGCCATACGGGCAAGGCTCTGGTTCATGCCTTCACGACATTGCCGCATGATCTGCTGGTCGGCTTCAGCACGGCTGCGGCGCGGCAATTGTCCACCACGATGATGAGCCTCGTCGATCGCCCACGCCCGCGTCTGGTGATGGTCAATTCCCCGCTTGAACGGCACGTCTTTGCCTTCGTGTGGTTGCCGCGCGATATGCTTTCGACCGCGGTGCGGCTTGAGATACAGGCGCTGCTCACACAGATCCCGGGCAGTGTTGTACTGGACTGGAGCCTTGAGGTTGAAGGCGGCGCGCTCGCCATGCTGCAATTCCTGCTGGACACGCGCGCGACCCCGAAAGTGCCTGATTCCGAACCGATTGAACGGCAATTGGAAGACCTGCTGCGCGGTTGGGGTGAGGCAGTGGAAGAGGCTTTGACGCAAGGCGATGAAGGTTCACGGGCCGCCGCGATTGCCCAGCGTTATGCCGATGCCTTTCCACAGAACTATCGCAGCCAGTACGGGGCCAGCGAAGCCGCACTGGACATTGCGCGGCTGCGCGCTCTGGCGGCGAGATGGGGCAGGACCGCAACCGCGCGGGATGCGCGGCTGTATCGTCTGGCGCATGATCCGGCAGAATGCCTGCGCCTGAAAATCTATCACACCAGCGGCGAACTCGCGCTGTCTGACGCTGTGCCCGCGCTGGAGAATTTCGGCTTTCGCGCGATGACGCAATTCGCCACCAGCCTTGCCGATGGGGCGTTGGGGACGATCCACGATTTCACGCTTGAGATGCCTGCGGGGGCGGACCCCGAAACCGTGCTCGCCCGCGCGCCCGCGATTGAGGCGGCGATTGCCGAAGTGCTCAATGGCTATGCCGAGGATGACCCGTTCAACCGGCTGGTGATCGACACCGGATTGAGCGCGCGTGAGGCGGAATGGCTGCGCGCGATCTATCGCTATCTGCGCCAGACCGGCATGGGCTTTACGATCTATACGGTGGTTGATGCGCTGGCCCGAGCACCCCGGGTGACGCGCGCCATGATTGACCTGTTCATCGCGCGGCATGATCCCGCCTTTGCCGAAGACCGGCCCGCCCGCATCAAAGAGGCCAAATCGGCGTTTGCCAACGGCCTGGTGCAGGTTTCCGCTATCAACGATGATCGCCTGCTGCGGCTGTATCGCGCCGCGATTGATGCAACCTTGCGCACCAATGCGTTTGCGCCCGCAGCCGCCGAAGCGCTCGCATTCAAGATCGATTCCGGCATGATGCCCGGCCTGCCAAAGCCTGTGCCATGGCGCGAGATTTTCGTCTATTCGCGCCGGGTCGAAGGCATTCATCTGCGCTCTGGCGCGGTCGCGCGCGGCGGACTTCGGTGGTCGGACAGGCGCGACGATTTCCGCACGGAAGTGCTTGGCCTGATGAAAGCTCAGAAGGTCAAGAACGCCGTTATCGTCCCGAGCGGTGCAAAGGGCGGCTTTTACCCCAAGCAATTGCCCAACCCCGCGATAGACCGGGATGGCTGGGCTGCTGAAGGGCAGGCGAGTTACGAAGTGTTCATCCGCACGCTCCTTTCGATCACGGACAACATCGTGGAGGGCAAAGTCGTCCACCCGCAAAACGTGCAGATTCTCGACGGGGAAGACCCCTATTTCGTGGTCGCCGCGGACAAGGGCACAGCGCGCTTCTCCGATGTCGCCAATGGCATCGCGCAAAGCCGCGATTTCTGGCTGGACGATGCCTTTGCCAGCGGCGGCTCCAACGGCTATGATCACAAGGCGATGGGCATCACTGCCAAAGGTGCATGGGTCAGTGTTCAGCGCCACTTCCTCGAAATGGGCGTCGACGTTCAAACCGAAAGCGTGCGCGTGGCAGGGTGCGGCGATATGTCGGGCGATGTGTTCGGCAACGGCATGCTGCTGTCCAAGGCGATCAAGCTGGTCGCGGCCTTCGATCACCGGCACATCTTCATCGACCCTGATCCCGATCCCGCCGCCAGCTGGGCCGAGCGCAAGCGCATGTTCGACCTGCCGCGATCCAGCTGGGAGGATTATGACGCCAGCCTGATCTCCAAAGGCGGCGGCGTCTATCCGCGCAGTGCAAAACAGATCGAAGTGTCTGACGAAGCGCGCGAAATGCTGGGGCTGGAAAGCAACGCAATCGAGCCGGACGCGCTGATCACAGCGATCCTGAAAGCGCAGGTCGACCTAATCTGGTTTGGCGGCATCGGCACCTATATGAAAGCCGCGCATGAAAGCCACGCGGATTGCGGCGATCCGGCCAATGACGCACTGCGCATCGACGCGCGCGAGGCGGGCGCGACAGTCATCGGCGAAGGAGCCAATCTGGGCGTGACCCAAGCAGGCCGCATCGCGTTTGCCCTTAATGGCGGGCGAATCAACACCGATTTTATCGACAATTCCGCCGGCGTGGATTGCTCGGACAACGAAGTGAACATCAAGATCGCTCTGGCCGCTGCCGTGCGGGCAGGCGAACTGGGCGAGACAGAGCGCAACACGCTGCTTGAAGCGATGACGGATGAGGTGGCCGACATCGTGCTGGAAGACAACCGGCTCCAGGCGCTGGCGCTTTCCATTGCCGAAGCGCGCGGACCGGATGCTGTACCCAGCTTCATACGCCTGATTGAAAAGCTGGAGGAGCGCGGCGAGCTGGACCGTGTGACCGAAGGGCTGGCGGATTCCGAAACCTTCATGCGCCGCGCGGCAGAGGGTACCGGCCTGACGCGGCCCGAACTCGCCGTGCTGCTGTCATCGACCAAGCTGGCACTGCAAGCCGCAATCGAAGCCACCGGCCTGCCCGATGATCCGCAGCTGGAAAGCAATCTGGTCGCGATGTTCCCGACTGCGATGCAATCGGATTATGTCAAACATATCCGCGAGCACCGGCTTCGCCGTGAGCTGATCGCGACCGATCTGGCCAACCGCATCGTCAACCGGCTGGGGCTGGTCCATGCGTTTGAGCTGGCCGAGGAGGAAGGCGTTGGTCTGGCTGATGTAGCCGCCGCCTTTATCGTGGTCGAACGCCTGTTCAGCCTCAAGAAACTGTGGGCGGACCTTGATGAAAGCATGATGCCGGAAACGGCGCGCCTTGTACTGTTTGACCGTCTTGCCGCTGCTGTCGGCAATTTGATGTCCGACGTGCTGCGCACCTGCGCTGGCCGCGTTCAGGCATCTCATCTGGTTGAGGCTTTACGCGATGGTGTGAGCGCCCTGAGCGAGGCTCGCGGCGATCTTATCACGCAGGAAACGCGCGATCGAGCCTCGGCGCTCGGCACGCACTTTATCGAGCAGGGCGCTCCGGCGCCTTTGGCGCAGCGCGTGGCCAATCTGTTCGATATGGACGGGTCAATCGGGTTGGCCAATCTCGCTTTGCAAAGCGGCATTGCGCCGACCCCGCTGACGCAGGCGTTTACCGATGTGGGTGGGCGTCTGGGGCTCGATTGGGCGCAGGGCACGGCAGCGTTCATGTCTCCGTCCGACATCTGGGAGCGGCTGCTGGTCAGCGGCCTTGCGCGTGATTTCCAGCAGATGCGGCTGGAATTTCTGCGTCGTCTGCTGGCTGACGAGGCCAGCAAGAGCGATCCGATGGGCACTGTTTCCACATGGGCGGAGCGCAACGAGCCGGCAGTGGCCCAGTTCCGCGCTGTGATCGCGCGCGCGCAGACACAGCAGCCCATCGCGCCAGCCGTGCTCGCCCAGATCGCCAGCCAGGCACGCAACCTGCTGGAACGATAAGCAAGAGCGGGCCCTAAGAAAACTGGCCCTCACTTTGACCGCTTGACGCATCACGCAATTGGCGCGACCAGTCCCGCCCAATAGTTCGGGAGGAGAAACCTATGGGCGACGCACCAATGGGAGATAGAGCGCAAAGCGCGGATATCGTCATCGTCGGCACAGGTCATGGCGGGGCGCAGGCAGCCATCGCCTTGCGCCAGCAGGGGCATGAAGGGCGCATTGTCATGATTGGGCGCGACAGCGTGCCGCCTTATGAACGCCCGCCCTTGTCGAAGGAATATCTCGCCGGGGATAAGACGTTTGAACGCATCATGATCCGGCCGGAGAAATTCTGGGCCGACAAGCATATCGACCTGCATCTGGGCGCTGCTGTGACCGCAATTGATGCCGCTGCGCACACCCTGAAATTGAGTGACGGGACCACCTTTGGCTTTCGCAAGCTTATCTGGGCGGGCGGCGGTGACCCGCGCCGCCTGTCATGCCCGGGCGCTGGCCTTCGCGGCGTGTTCTATGTCCGCGACAAACGGGATGCCGATGCGATGATGGCCGCGCTAAAAGCTGGTGCACGGCGCGCGGTCGTGGTCGGCGGTGGTTATGTCGGGCTGGAAGCGGCGGCGGTCCTGCGCAAACTGGGCTGCGAAGTGACCGTGATCGAAATGCAGGACCGTGTGCTGGCCCGTGTCGCAGGCGAGCCGCTCTCCCGCTTTTACGAAGACGAGCATCGCCGACAGGGCGTCGATATCCGGCTTTCGACCGGGCTGAAAGAGATCCTCGGCACGGACGGAGCCGTAACCGGTGTGGCGCTGGAAACCGGAGAGGATATCGCCTGCGATATGGTGATCGTGGGGATCGGCATCGTGCCCGCGGTCGCCCCGCTGATCGCCGCAGGCGCGGCAGGGTCGAACGGTGTCGATGTGGATTTCTGCTGCCGCACCACGCTGGATGATATCTACGCCATCGGCGACTGCGCCGCGCATGTGAACGCCTATGCCGACAGCGCAGTCATCCGCCTGGAATCGGTCCAGAACGCCAATGATATGGCCAACACCGCCGCCAAAGCAATCATGGGCGACAAGCAACCCTATGAAGCGCTGCCGTGGTTCTGGTCCAACCAGTTTGATCTGAAACTTCAGACAGCCGGGCTGAACCTTGGCTATGATCAAACGCTGGTGCGCGGCGATCCGGACACGCGCAAATTTACCGTGGTATATATGAAGGAAGGGCGGCCCATCGCGTTTGATTGCGTGGGGATGATGAAGGACTATGTTCAGGGCCGCAAGTTGCTGGAATCCCGCCCTGACCGGATTGATCCTGCGCTGCTGGCTGATCCAGATGTACCGCTTAAAGAGCTGATTTAAGGCGCTTTAGCGCCCACTGCGCTGCGTCGGCCACCGCTGGGTCAGGGTCTTCTGTCAGAACCTCAACCGGCCCGATCAAGGCAGCATCGCCGCTATTGCCCGCTGCATACAGGCAATTGCGCACAAACCTGTCCCGCCCGATCCGCTTTATCGGGGAGCCGGAGAACAGCTTGCGAAAACCCGCATCATCCAGCGCCAGCAACTCGTCAAGGCGCGGCGAGACCAGTTCGGCGCGCGGCAGGAATTCGCGCGCGGCATGGGCGGATTGCGCAAACTTGTTCCACGGGCACACTGCCAGACAATCATCGCAGCCATAGATGCGATTGCCCAAGGCCTCGCGAAATTCGTGCGGGATCGCGCCTTTGTGCTCGATGGTGAGATAGGAAATGCAACGCCGCGCATCGATGACATAGGGCGAGGGAAACGCATCGGTCGGGCAAGCATCCAGACAGGCCCGGCAGGACCCGCACTGGTCCCTTTGTGCTCCGCTCTGTACCAGTTCAAGCGTGGTGTAGATCGCCCCCAGAAACAGCCAGCTGCCATGATCGGGACTGACGAGATTGGTGTGCTTGCCCTGCCATCCGATCCCCGCCGCCTCACCCAAGGGCTTTTCCATCACGGGCGCGGTATCGACGAAGACTTTCACGCCCGCCTCCGGCTCCTGCGCCACCAGCCACCGCGCCAGTTCCTTCAGCCGCTTTTTGACGATATCGTGGTAATCCTTGCCCTGCGCATAGACCGATATGCGCGCATGGCTCTTCACCTCCTCCAGCGCCATCGGATCGTGACCGGGCGCATAGCTCATGCCCAACGCGATGACCGAGCGCGCCTCCGGCCACAGCCCTTGCGGAGAGCGGCGATGCTCCAGCCGCGTCTCCATCCACTCCATTGCACCGTGGTGCCCCTCACCCAACCACTCTTCCAGACGCTGAGCCCGCACGGGATCTTCGCCCGCCGCCGTTATGCCGCACGCAGCGAAACCGAGCGCGCGCGCCTGCTCGACAATCCGCGATTCCAGAGTTTCGTGAGAATTTATGGTAACGCCGCCATTAACCATATTTGGGGTTACTCCCGTTTAGCTGCGCGCATTAACCACCGGAGGCATGGATATGGCAGTAGGCGATCTGATGTCGGCGAGCAAACAGGCAAGCGGCGTAACCCTTAACGACGGGCGACCCCTTGCGATCGAGGCGCGCGGGCTGGTGAAGAGTTTTGATGGGACACGCGCGGTCGACGGGGTCGATCTGAGCGTGCCAGAAGGCGCAATCTATGGAGTGCTGGGGCCGAACGGCGCTGGCAAGACCACGACATTGCGGATGCTGTTGGGCATTATCGATCCGGATGAAGGCGTGCGCCGCGTTTTCGGCCATGACCGTCCGCACGATATCGGGCGCCTGATCGGCTATCTGCCGGAGGAACGCGGGCTGTATCCCGCGATGAAGTGCATCGAGGCGATTGCCTTTATGGGCGCGCTGCGCGGGCTGCCGCTGGCCGCGGGGCGCAAGCGGGCTGTCGAGCTGTTGGAGCGCCATGACCTGTCCCACGCCGCCGACCGCACCATCCGCCAGCTTTCCAAGGGCATGGCGCAAACCGTGCAGCTGCTCGGCACGCTGGTCCATCGCCCGCGTCTGGTGGTTCTGGATGAGCCGTTTTCGGGCCTCGATGCGATCAACCAGGGCAAGCTTGAGCGGATGATCCGCGCGCTGTCCGAAGACGGCGTGACGGTGATCTTCTCCACTCACGTGATCCACCATGCAGAGCGCCTGTGTGAAGGCGTGGCCATCATCGCCGGGGGCCGCGTGCCCTATGCCGGCAGTGTCGAGACCGCGCGCGACCGCATCCCTGCGCAAGTGCGTCTCGAAACCCGCGCGCGCGAGGGCGGGTGGACCGCAGCCCTGCCCGATGACACGCGGCGCGAAGGCGATTTCTTCTATTTCCCGCTGCCTGAAAGCGGTGTGGAGCCGCTGCTCAAGAGCCTGATCGAAGGCGAAGCGGGCATTCTCTCCCTTTCGATTGAGCGCGCTGGGCTGCATGATGCCTTTGTCGCGATTGCCGGCGAAGCGGCCGCGCGCCAGCTGGAAGCCGACGCGCAAGGAGCTGCGAAATGAGCGAGCATATCATGAGCGATCAAGACGCCCTTAACGCCAATCCGCGCCTCTCCTTCTTTGAGGCCGCATGGGTTATCGCCCGGCGCGACTTTATTGCCGTGCTGTTCAGCCGGGCCTTCCTGTTCTTCCTGATCGGCCCGCTGTTCCCGGTGTTGGTCGGGGGCCTTGCCGGCAGCATTGGCAAATCCAATTCGCAAGCCACCGTCAGCATGGAAATCGGTATGGCGATGAGCGCGTCCGATAACGCTGCGATGCAATCCGCAGCGGACCGTTTGCGGCCCCAATTGGGCGGCGCTGTGCCGGTGTTGAAGCCGATTGCGGAGGCAAATGAGAACAATGATTTTGATGCGCGCGCATACCTTGATGCGCGACGCGGGAATTTTGCCGCTGTTCTGACAGGCACACTTGATGCGCCCGAGCTTGTGGGTACGCAAGGTCAGGTCAATCGCTGGAAAGGGCCGATTGAATTGATCGCAGCGACCGCGCTCAGCACATCGCCCTCGCAATTCCCGCAGTCGGCCAATCAGATCGTCGCAACCAGCGGCGCATCCGAACGTGCCAACCGGATACGCACCGCGCAGGCCGCGCAAATGGTACTGTTTCTTTTGACAATGCTGCTGGGCGGGATGGTGCTGTCCAACCTTGCCGAGGAAAAGGGCAACAAGATCATCGAGATCCTCGCCGCTGCCCTGCCAATGGATGCGGTGTTTATGGGCAAGCTGTTTGCGATGCTCGGCGTCAGCTTTATCGGGATTGCGGTGTGGGGAACGCTGGGCTGGGGTTTCTGGGCGATTGCAGAGGACGCGATTGTGACCGTTACACAGACCAATTATCGCGACCTGCCCGGCCCTGCGCTGGGATGGCCGATGTTCCTGACGCTGGGCATCATCTATTTCTCGATGGCCTATCTGCTGTTGGGATCGCTGTTCCTGACAATCGGCGGAATGGCCTCAAGTGTGCGCGAAGTGCAGACCATGTCGATGCCGGTCACAATGATGCAGCTGATGGTGTTTTTCGTCGCCATGGCAACAGTGACTGACACGGGTTCGACGACGGAGTTGTTCGCGGTTGTCTTCCCCTTGTCCTCCCCGTTTGCGATGCTGGCACGCGCCGCGATTGAGGAGACTTTGTGGGTCCACGCAGCCGCGATTGCATGGCAGGGCGTTGCCGTGATGCTGCTGGTCAAGGGCGGCTCCATGCTGTTCCGCAAACGAGTGATGAAATCGGGCGGCGCGGGGCGCGCCAAAACGTCATTGTTCGGCCCCCTGTTCGGAAGCCGCAAAGCAGCAATGGCGGATGCCCAATCCGAATCTGCGCCCGACGCTGCGCTGGAACCGGCCGAATAAGTCGCAAAACGCAACTGACTATTGACACTGGTGTCAGTTAGGGCAGGATGCAAGGTGGAGCGGGAATCATAGCGGAAAACCGCAAGCCGCCGCTCTTCATTCGAGAGAGAGGTTAAGCCATGGCCACGATTGCCCCCGAAGCCGATGCCGAAACGCCGCAATGGCGCACGTCTCCCACTGCCTATGAAGCGCTGAAAACGCATTTTGCCGAGCATCCCGAGGATAAGCCAGAGCATCCCCACAAATGGGATGTGAGCCGCTCGGACATCTATGCGGAAAACCGCTGGCAGCCGATCTTTGCGGAAATGCAACAGGCAGGCCCGCTTCATTACATCGATGAAAGCCCGTTTGGCCCCTATTGGGCCGTGGTCGGGCACAAGGCGATCCAGCATATCGAGGCTTTACCAGAGACGTTTTCGTCGAGCTGGGAATATGGCGGCATCACCATCCTTGAACGGCCCGATGATGACGATCTGCCTGAGGGTCAGGAGCGTTTCGATCTGCCGATGTTCATCGCGATGGACCGGCCCAAACACACCGGCCAACGCCGCACTGTGGCTCCCAAATTCACTCCGTCTGCCATGGCTGATATGGAACCCGACATTCGCGCGCGCACCGGCGAATTGCTGGATACGCTGCCGCGCGGCGAAGTGTTTGACTGGGTCGATAGGGTCTCGATTGAACTGACCACCGGCATGCTCGCCCTGCTGTTTGATTTCCCATGGGAAGACCGCCGCCTGCTCACATTCTGGTCTGACTGGTCAGGCGATACAGAGCTGGCCACAGTGCGCGAACTTGACGATTTCCGCCGCGGTATCCTTCATGAAATGGCGGCCTATTTCCAGCAGCTCTGGATGAAGAAGGCGCAGGAAAAAGAGCCCGGTAATGATCTCATTTCGATGATGATCCATTCCGATGCTATGAACCAGATGGACCCGATGGAATTCATGGGCAATCTGGTGCTGTTGATTGTGGGGGGCAACGATACGACGCGCAACACGATGAGCGGGATCATCCATTCGCTCGACCAGTTCCCCGATCAGCGCAAGAAGTTCGAGGAAAACCCTGACCTCATCCCAAATGCGGTGCAGGAATGCCTGCGTTACCAGACCCCGCTCGCGCACATGCGCCGGACCTGCACCGAAGACACCGAAGTCTTTGGCCAGACCATCAAAAAGGGCGACAAGGTCGTGCTGTGGTATCTGGGCGCAAACCGCGAAGAGAGCGTGTTTCCCGATCCGCACAAGCTGGATATCGAGCGCGAGAATGCGCGCCGCCACATCGCCTTTGGCTATGGCATTCACCGCTGTGTGGGTGCGCGCCTTGCCGAACTGCAATTGCGCGTCCTTCTTGAAGAGATGCACAAACGCCGGATGCGGGTGCATGTCGCGGGTGACGTGGAGCGGGTGCGGGCGAACTTCGTCCATGGCTTCCGTAAGCTGGAAGTGGAGATCACCGAGTTCTGAACCGCGCGGGTTGCGGATGAGGCAAGAGTGAAACTTTTTGGCCGTTTGTGACGTATAACGAGGTGAAAGCCTGTTGAAATCCGGCCAGAACGATGGACCTCAAACTATGACGAAACTGCCCGATACCCGCCGCTCCTTTTTGGGGACCGCTGTGACTGTAACAGCCCTGCCTTTGCTGGCGGGATGTGGGTCATCGCCGGCGCAGGCAAAGAGCTTTCGCATCTCAAAGACCCCGGCGCAGTGGCGGCAAAAACTGACAAAAGCCGAGTATTATGTGCTGCGCGATGCCGGGACGGAGCGGGCCTATACCTCGCCGCTCGACAAGGAAAAGCGCAAGGGCACTTTTGTGTGCGCGGGCTGTGGCAACCGTCTGTATTCCTCGGCCCATAAATATGACAGCGGTACCGGCTGGCCGAGCTTTTACAAAGCCATCGAGAAAGGCGCGGTCGGCACCTCCACCGATTACAAGATCGGCTATCCGCGCACGGAAGTGCACTGCGCAGATTGCGGCGGACATCTGGGCCATATCTTCGGCGACGGGCCAAAGCCGACGGGCAAGCGCCACTGCATCAACGGCGTGGCTATGGACTTCATTCCGGCGTAATTCGCCAAAGCTGGAAAGAAGTCCCCTGAGCGGTCTCGACCGGTTCCAGCCAATCCGGATTGCGCCCGCCCCTCAGCTCTGCTGCCAATCCGTCCTTTGCATGGAGGGCATAATTCTGCGGCTCGACCAGATCAGGGCACAGCGCCACATAGCGACTACCGCGTTCCAGCAATGTGTCGCGCGCATCCTTAGTTGATCCAAGCGCGGTTGCTATGACAAGGCGCATCGTTCGGTTACCCCGGTGATGCCCCGTTGCCGGGACTGAATGGTTCGTCAAGAGCAGCAGCTTTGGCGCGATATTACGAGACATCGAACCAGCTTTGACCCGCCAACAGATCGCGCACCTGTATCAGGCGCATCGTGTCATCGGGATCGGGGAAGCGCCACGGTTTAATCGCGTCCCGGTTTACCAGGATCAGGAACGCGCTGATGATCGCCCAGGCGACACCGACCCGCGTGAGAAACCCCGCCGGAAAAGCAGTTCTGCGCCTCTCAACCAGCATGGCTTCAGGTCTCTTCGCGAAAGACAATTTTACGCCGCAGCAGCCATGTGGCGGTAAAGGCGACAATGATTGCCACGCCCTTGGCAAGCCGCGGATCGCTGCCATTCCAGTCAGCCAGACCGACAATCGCCGTCGTCAGCTCCAGACCGACCAGTGCGGAAATCACGAACAAAGCCTTTTGCCGCATGCGCACCATTCGCTTTGCTCCACTGTGTGCTGAAACACAGCGCGGCTCGACATCAACCAATGCGCCAGAATGCCCAGAGAATAGCCCATCGCGGATGCAGGTGCGGCGGCGATACCCAGAATGCGAGGAAGCTGCCGACATCGCCGGCGAGCGCCCCAGCGCTGGCGAGAATATAGCGCACCAGTCGAGCATCACGCAGGCGCGTTACAATTGCATATAGCTCCTGTGTCATCGCTCAGATCCAATCCTCGGCAAAGACAAACAGCAACCGCACCAACCACACGCTGGTGAACGCGGCACACATCGCGGCGATTTTGGCTGGCGTGGGCGCAAAGCCCGTCTGAGTTCCAAGTTCGACGATGCAGTAGGTCAAAATCACCCCGAGCAAGGCCGAGGCAAAGAACAGGGATTGCTGGCGTCCCCGACCACCTTTGTGGCGGGCGAGGCGATCCGCAAAGACAAAGCGTCTGGAAACCTGCCAATGCCAAAGTGTGCCAAGCGTATAGCCGCACACCGCCGCCAACCCGGCACCAACGCCCCCTGCCAGCATCAATCCGAAAGCCGCGAGATCAACCACAGTGCCGCTGGCGCTGGCAACGCCATACCGCACAAACCGGCCGGTCAGGGTGTGAGGAGCCAGCAGGCGCCTCATGACTCTGCCCACTATCCCCGTCGTACACTGGGAGGACCGTGCGGTCTCCAGCATCAGGCGCGCTTTCTGGTTTGTGCGGATGCCGCGCGCGCTGCGATCCTGGCTTCTTCGCCCTCATCGCAGGCTTCGTGATATTCGGCATCCTCGTTGACGCACAACGTGTCATAAACACGCTTGCCAGCAAGGATATTCTCAACCGTCAGCATCGCGGTCATCATCGCATGATCCTGATTGTTGTAACGGCGCATCCCGTTGCGCCCGACCAGGTGCAGACTGGGGGGGGTTCCTCCAGCTCGTCGCGCATCGCCTGGACGTTGGCTTCGTAATCGTCGTCATAGACCGGATAGGCCTTTTCCTGACGCACAACCGCTCCGCGCATGATCTGTTGGGGATCACACAGCCCGAGGATTTCAATCTCCCTGGTCGCCTGCGCCACCAGATCATCATCTGAAGGAGGACCACAGGCCGTCCCCTTTAAAGCCGAAATATTCAAGCCCGACACACGCCATATCCTCATCTGGCACCATTTCGGGTGACTAGCTGCGGAAATTCTGGACGCGCCCACTTCGTTTCCATGCCGTCATTGGGCTTTTTGTTGAGGCCCAGCGAGCGCCTGAGACCATCGGTAACCGGGTTCCACAGCGAAAGGCCCTTGATCCGTTGAGCGGCCCAGTCGGCACTCATCTCGTCATATGGTATGCCCCACACCTTCTCGGTGTAGGTCTTGAAAAAGATCGAATACAGCTTCTTGCCGAACTGGTTGGTGGTCCAGTCCTCAAAACTAAGCACGTCTTTGATCGGGAACAGTTGATACCGCAGATAGCTCAGCATGCAGGCGGTTGAGCGCAAAATGCCCAGATTACCCAGTGCTTCGGAGGCGCGCAGCGGATAGCTGTTAAATTTGCCGTCGTAGTAGATGCGGCTCATACGCGGGCGCTGAATGAAATCATCCGGCAGGTTCTCGTTCCACAATTCCATAACCTGCGCCGTTTTCGGTCATTCCGCCAGCAGGCCAGGCGACTGCAGCCGCGCTGCGAGCCGCGCAAAATCGCCCAGTGTGAAGGTGTCGTCTAAAACGGCACCAAAATCGCTGCCTTTTCGCCAGCGCACTTTGGCGCGCACTTCCGAGAATTCGGGCACGGCCTCGGTCGTTTCGATGCGCACATTCTGATCGATTGCAAAGGAACCGTCGCATTCGAACCGTGCACCTTGTTGCGAAAGGTTTGCCACCAGACCTTCAGAGCGCTGGGTGAGGGAGGAAATGCGGATCGGAAAACAGACTTCAAGCCGCAAGCCCCGCTTGGGATATTCGCTGGCTTCGCTGATCAGCTTGGTGACATCGATCGCCTTGGTGAATTCAAATCCGGCCTCGTTGCCGCGCTCCCAGACGGGCAACATTTCATAGCATTCACCGCTGGGCATATGCAGTTCCAGCGGCGTACCGGAGGGAAGCTTGTGAAACAGCCGGACACTGACGCCGGTCTCGGACACGTCGCGGATGACGCACACAAATTCACCATTGGGCGAAATCAGCTTTGCCGCGCGAATCAGCAGCGTGAACCGCGGGGCTGCGCGATTGTCAGAGCCGTCAGCCTCGACATTGGCCTCGACATTGGCCTCGACTTGGGCCCCGGCAGTATCCGGGCATGCATCATCGGTGATGACCTTCGGCGAGGAGAGGGCTGCTTCATCCATGCTCATAAAGTGTCGTCGGTGCTGCCCGAGTTGTGCTTTGCGAAAGCACGCGCCCGGGCGTCCATTCTTCCCTGATCATTAAGCCTCGGGGATA
Organism: Erythrobacter sp.; assembly: GCA_049647465.1. Lineage (GTDB taxonomy): Bacteria > Pseudomonadota > Alphaproteobacteria > Sphingomonadales > Sphingomonadaceae > Erythrobacter. The sequence continues at coordinate 7,579 of JBARXS010000120.1, read as the reverse complement.
GAGGCCCTCAGGTTAAGGGCGAGATAACGGTGTACCAGGAAAGGAAACGTGGTCATCTGAGCCTCCCCCGGCAGGAGAGCCACCACGAACTCAAAGAGTTCGCAAGCGCGAGCGCGCGCCGGCTGAAAGGCCGCCCCTCGGAAACGCGAGCTGTCGTGAGAGAAAAAATGGTGCTGCTGGAGAGAATTGAACTCTCGGCCTCACCCTTACCAAGGGTGCGCTCTACCACTGAGCTACAGCAGCCAACACAAGGCGCGCCCTATTGTCGCAAGGCCCCCTAATGTCAAGCAGGGGTTTGTGCCGGTGGCATCCACTCGCTAGTTGAGCAGCGAGCGCATCAACATCCCGACAAGCTTGAGGCCTTTAGTATGAGTGAAGACACCAGTCCCCAAGGCAGCGGCGGCACAAAGACCGGCAATGCGTCACGCGAAGAGCGGATGGCGACAAAGCTGCGCGAGAACCTGCGACGGCGCAAGGCCCAGAATCGCGAGATGAATCGGGAGATGAATCGCGAGATGAATCGGGAGATGAATCGCGAGATGAAGCAGGCTACTCCCGACAAGAGCACAGCCGGGGGGCTTCCCAAGGGCGAGAGCCAAAGCTAACGCATGTCGCTCTCTATGGATGAGGAGCGATTTGTCCTGTGCCAAAATTGATTTTGGTCCGCCACGGCCAGAGCCAGTGGAACCTTGAAAACCGTTTCACCGGCTGGTGGGACGTCGATCTGACAGAAAAAGGCATCGCCGAAGCGAAGGCGGCGGGCGCTTTGATGAAAGAAAAGGGCGTCTGGCCGACAACCTGCTTTACCTCGCTTCAGACGCGCGCGATCAAGACCCTCAATCTTGCGCTGGAAGAGATGGGGCGGTTGTGGCTGCCCGTGATCAAGGATTGGCGTTTGAATGAACGCCATTATGGCGCGCTCACCGGCCTCAACAAGCAGGAAACCCGCGAGAAGCACGGCGAGGAGCAGGTGCATATCTGGCGCCGCAGCTTTGACACACCGCCGCCGCCCATGGAGCCGGGTAGCGAATATGATCCGGGCGCCGATCCGCGCTATGCCGGGATTGATGTGCCCTACACCGAAAGCCTGAAACTGACGATCGAGCGCGTTCTGCCCTATTGGGAAAGCGACATTCTGCCCGTCCTGGCGAGCGGCGAGACAGTGATCATCTCTGCCCACGGCAATTCGCTGCGCGCGCTGGTCAAGCACCTTTCGCAAATCTCGGATGAGGACATCACCGGTCTGGAGATTCCAACCGGCCAGCCAATCGTTTACGACTTTGACGATATGATGGTGCCAAGCGAGCGATATTACCTGAAGGACAGCTGAGTGAGCGATACGGGTGGAAAAGTAGCAATTGTCATGGGCAGTCAGTCCGACTGGCCCTGTATGAAGGCTGCTGCCGATGTGCTTGAAGATCTCGAAGTGGAGCATGAGGCGCGCATTGTCTCGGCCCATCGTACGCCTGACCGCATGAACGCCTTTGCCAAAGGGGCAGAGGGCGAAGGGTTCAGCGTGGTGATCGCAGGCGCTGGCGGGGCGGCGCATCTGCCCGGCATGATCGCGGCGATGACGCATCTGCCGGTTCTGGGCGTGCCGGTTCAGTCAAAAGCGTTGAGCGGCATGGATAGCCTGCTGTCCATTGTACAGATGCCCGCCGGGGTGCCGGTCGGCACGCTGGCGATTGGCGAGGCTGGCGCGAAGAATGCCGCGCTGATGGCGGCGGCGATCCTTGCTCTGAATGATGAAGACCTGTCCCAGCGCCTGCAAGACTGGCGCGCCGAGCGCAGCGCAGCAGTGGCACAGGCTCCGGTTGACTGATGGATCAGGCTCAACCTCTCCCTCCCGGTTCAACCATCGGCATTCTTGGTGGCGGACAATTGGGCCGCATGATGGCGATGGCTGCAGCTCAGCTGGGCTATCGCACGATTGCCTATGCCCCGCCGGGCGACAATGTGGCGGCTGATACCTGCGCGGATTTCTTTGAGAACAGCTGGGGCAGCACCGATGCGCTCGCCGCTTTTGCCAGCCAGTGCGATGTGGTCACATGGGAGTTTGAGAACGTCCCGCTGACGGCAGTTGCGGCGATCCCCGAACACATGCTGGCACCCGATCCCAAAGCGCTCGAAGTGGCGCAGGACCGCCTCACTGAAAAACACTTTGTCGAGGAACTCGGCGCAACCTGTGCCCCGCATGCGCGGGTCGAAAGCGATGACGACTTCACCCGCGCAATTGAACGCGTTGGCGCCCCCGGAATCCTCAAAACCGCGCGTGACGGATATGATGGCAAGGGCCAGTGGCGCATCGCCAGCAATCACGAGGCAATCGGCGTGCGCTTTCCCGGTCAGCCCTGCATTTACGAAAGCATGGTCGTATTTGAGACCGAATTTTCGGTCATCCTTGTTCGCAATGCTGCGGGCGAAGTGCGTTTCTGGGATTCGACCGCGAACGAACATGAAGGCGGAATGCTGGTCCATTCAGTCCTTCCGGCAGGCGATCTGGTGGAAAGCCAGATCCCAGCAGCGCGCGAAATCGCCGAAAAGGTTGCCCATGCGCTGCAATATGTTGGCGTTCTGACACTCGAATTCTTCGCGACGAAATCCGGTCCTGTCTTCAACGAGATGGCCCCGCGCGTGCACAATTCGGGCCACTGGACCATTGAAGGCGCAGCGACGAGCCAGTTTGAGAACCATATCCGCGCGATTGCCGGCCTGCCGCTGGGCGAGACGGGCACGCGCTTTGCCAGCGTGGATATGCGCAACATTGTCGGCGAGGATGCGCTCACCGCGCACACCATTCTGGCCGAAGCCGGCGAGCCGCATCTGCACCTTTATGGCAAGCGCGAGGCCCGCGAGGGGCGCAAGATGGGCCATGTAACCAGAGTGGCGCACAAACTGCCGTGAGCGCCCTTTCCGATCCTGAAATCGTGTTGATCTATGCCCGCGCCGCCAATGGCGCGATCGGCCATGAAGGCGCGCTGCCGTGGCGGCTGCCCGCGGACCTGAAGCGGTTCAAGGCGCTGACCATGGATAAACCCATGATCATGGGCCGCAAGACCTTTGAAAGCCTGCCCGGCCTGTTGCCCGGCCGACGCCATATCGTGCTGACCCGCAAAGAGCGGTGGGATTCTGCCAAGGGAAAAGGGCGCGCAGAAGTGGTCGGGTCGGTCGACGAGGCACTCGCAGCCGCGCGCACCAGCGAAACAGACGAGATCATGATCGTGGGCGGCGCAGCGATCTATGACGTGTTCAGACCACTGGCAGACCGGATTGAAGTGACAGAAATTCACCGCGATTACCCTGGCGACACCTTCATGAAGCCGCTGGGCTCCGAATGGGAAGTGGCCGCGCGCGAAGACTACCCGGAAGACGGCGAAAGACCCGCCTTTTCCTTTGTGACCTATATCCGCGCCGATGATGACCAGGCAGCAGGAGCCGGATAATGCGCTGGCTCGATCATCGTGACCCTGTTCCGGGCGCGCTGCGCGGTGCGGTGATCGCGCTCGGAAATTTTGACGGGTTCCATCAGGGCCATCAGGCGGTGGCGGGTGAAGCGATCCGCTGGGCGCATGAAGAAGGCCGCCCCTCGATCATCGCGACCTTCGATCCGCATCCAGTGCGTTTCTTCAAACCTGATGTGCCGCCATTTCGGCTCACCACGCTGGAACAGCGGCAGGAACTGTATCTCGACGCGGGCGCGACCGCGATGCTGGTGTTCCACTTCGATGGCGATCTGGCGGGCACCAGCGCGGAAGATTTCATCAGCAACATCCTGATCGAGCGATTTGGGGCGCATGGCGTTGTGACCGGCGGCGACTTTACCTTTGGCAGAGGCGCGAAGGGCAATGTCGATCTGTTGTGCAGCCATGGCGGCGATCTGGGCCTGCAATCGCGTGTGGTCGAAGCGGTTGAGGGCGGCGGCGATATCGTCTCCTCCAGCCGTATCCGCGAGGCTTTGCGCAAAGGCGATCCGCAGCTTGCCGCGCAGTTGCTCACCCGCCCCTTCGCAATCCGAGGCATCGTTGAGCATGGCGACAAGAACGGGCGAAAACTGGGCTATCCCACGGCCAACCTCTCGGTCGAGAGTTATCTGCGACCCCGTTACGGCGTCTATGCGGTGACAGGCAAAGTGCTGGCCACCGGGCAGGCGCTCAAAGGCGCGGCCAATATCGGCATCCGCCCGCAATTCACACCGCCCAAGGAATTGCTCGAACCCTATTTCTTCGATTTTTCCGGCGATCTTTACGGTCAGGAAATCGAAGTCGCCTTCCACCACTTCCTGCGCGGGGAAGCGAAATTTGAAAGCCTTGAGGATTTGATGGTGCAGATGGAGAAAGACTGCGATCGCGCAAAAGAGCTGCTCGCGTGAGGCGGGTGGCTCTGTGGGCAGGCTTTGCCGTCGCCCTGGCTTTCCTGATTCTGACCGTGACCAATGCCAGCTGGCTCGCCCCCAATCCGCCGGGCGCGCCCAAGCAGATCGCGCATCGCGGCGTGGGGCTGGAAGTGCGCGGCAGTTGGGATGACGGCTGTATCGCAAACCGCATCGCAGAACCGACCAGCCGTCACTTGCCCAACACCACGGGCAGTATCCTGCGCGCAGACCGGATGGGCGGCTGGCTGATCGAGGTTGATGCGCAACTGGCCAAGGATGGCGAAGTGATGCTGTTGTCTGACAGCGATCTCGCCTGCCTCACAGATGGCAAAGGCAAGGTTTCCGACAAGAGCGTTGAGGAACTTCAGGCGCTTGACGCTGGCTATCGCTACACTGCGGATAACGAGACGACATTCCCGTTTCGCGGCACGGGTCTGACCATTCCCACACTGGGCGAGATTGCCCGCGCCCTTCCCGTGCAAGCGCGCCTGATGGTGCACATGCAGGGGGATGATCCGGCCCTTGCCGATGCCGTGGCCTCATCGCTCAAAGCCGCCCGCCGCGATCCGCAGAAAACCGGCGACGGCTTTTATGGGAGCGCGCCTGCGGTGGCGCGCATCCGTGAACTTTATCCCGATGTGTGGGCCTTCACTCCAGAGAGAGCGCGCCGGTGCGCCGCCGAGTATAAGGAAACCGGTTGGAGCGGGCTGATCCCTGCATCATGCGAAGGCGGCACAATGCTGATCGCACTCGACGAACAGGCGCTGTTGTGGGGCTGGCCCAACCGGCTTATTGCAAGGATGACCGATGCGGGGGCCAAGATCATCATGGAAGCGCCGGGCTATGCACCGCCGGGGGAAATCTCCGGGATCACCCTGCCCGAACAGCTCACCCAGATCCCCTCCAGCTTCAACGGATATGTCTGGACGGATGACGCGTTTAACACCCTGCCAGCGCTCATCCCACGCTTCGACAATCGCAACCAGGCAGAGATCGACGCATCACAGGCCGCGCTGGAACGGCGGCGAAACACGCAATGAGGGTTTATTGCGAGCGCGGCATGCTCTAACGCGCGCGTCTTATGTCAGACAACGAAGCCACAGCGGACGCCAAGGCGCGCGATTATAAAGACACGGTCTTCCTGCCGAAGACGTCTTTCCCGATGAAAGCCGGTCTTCCGCAGAAGGAGCCGGGCATCGCGGCGCGCTGGCAGGATATGGACCTGTACCGCACCATGCGCGATGCGCGCGCAGGGCGCGAAAAGTTCATCCTGCATGATGGTCCACCCTATGCAAATGGCGACATGCATATCGGGCACGCGCTGAACCACATCCTGAAAGACACGGTCTGCCGCACGCAGAACCTGATGGGCAAAGACGCGCCCTACGTGCCCGGCTGGGACTGTCACGGTCTTCCGATCGAGTGGAAGGTTGAGGAGCAATACCGCAAGAAAAAGAAGAACAAGGACGAGGTTCCAGCCAAGGAATTCCGCGCCGAGTGCCGCGCCTATGCACAAAAATGGGTCGATGTTCAGCGTGATCAGCTCAAGCGGCTGGGCATCATGGGCGACTGGGACAATCCGTATCTGACGATGGACCCGCAGGCCGAGGGTACGATTGTCGCCGAGCTGATGAAGTTTGCCGAAGCGGGGAATTTGTATCGCGGATCAAAGCCGGTGATGTGGTCCCCGGTGGAGAAGACCGCGCTGGCTGAGGCTGAGGTTGAGTACGAAGACCTGACGGACTCGCCGCAGATCGACGTGGCGTTTGAGATTGTTGAGGCTCCGAATGCGCCCGAGCTGGTCGGCGCGCATGCGGTGATCTGGACGACGACGCCGTGGACGATCCCGGTGAACCAGGCTTTGGCCTATGGGCCGGATGTTGAGTATGTCGCGTTCTACATTCGAAAGAAGCGGATGGCTGAGCTTACGAGCCCTGACGCTCCATCGAAGGTTTCGCCACCCAACGAGCCGCTCCTGATTCTGGTAGCGCGTCAGCTCATCAAGGCCTTTATGAGCCGTGCGTCGACATCCGCGTGGGGCATTGATGGCGAAGAACATTGGTCCGGCAAAGGCTCCGACCTAGCCGGAGCCAAGGCCCGCCACCCGATCTACGAATACCTTTTGCGTTCCCGCGAAGGCGGGAATCCAGAGCCTCAAAGCGCGGACACCGACGCGCTGGATCCCCGCCTTCGCGGGGAAGCGGGAGAGGACCGCGGGGAAGCGCTAAGCGATGAGGCGTGGGAAGCAGCGCTCGAATTCTACGCCCGCCCCCGCCCCTTCCTGCCCGGCGATTTCGTCACGACCGAGAGCGGCACCGGCCTTGTCCATATGTCGCCTGATCATGGCGAGGATGATTTCGATCTGTGCAAGGCGAACGGCATCAATCCCGTCTTCGCAGTCATGGACGATGGCCGCTATCGCGATGACTGGCCGTGGCTTGGTGCGCATGATCTCGACGCAGACGGCAAGGAACGCCGGCGCAGCGTCATCAACAAGCCCTTCAACGCGCCTGATGGCCCGATCTGCTCAGACCTGCGCGCAGCGGGCGCTTTGCTGAGCGCGTCTGCCGATTACCAGCACTCCTACCCGCATTCATGGCGCTCCAAAGCCAAGGTGATCTATCGCTGCACCCCGCAATGGTTTGTGCCGATGGATAAAGAACTATCTTCCACCGCTCATCCTGAGCCTGTCGAAGGATTGTCCTTCACTTCAACCGACGGCGCACTAGAAAGTGCAGCCCTTCGACAAGCTCAGGGCGAGCGGGATACTTTAAGGTCTCGCGCCCTCGCGGAAATCGAGCGCGTTGAATTCATCCCTGAAAAAGGCGCGAATCGCATCGGCTCCATGGTCGAAGGGCGGCCCGACTGGGTGCTGAGCCGCCAGCGTGCGTGGGGTGTGCCGATCACTCTGTTTGTGCGCCCTGATGGCTCTTATTTGCAAGACGCAGACGTCAATGCGCGCGTTGTCGCGGCGGTGACGAAAGAGGGCGTCGATGCATGGGAAGAGGCCCGCAAGGCGGAGTTCCTCGGCAACGCGCACAATCCCGACGATTACGAGATGGTCACCGACATTCTCGACGTGTGGTTTGATTCGGGCTGCACCCACGCATTCGTGCTGGAAAGCGGGCGCTGGCCGGACCTGCAATGGCCCGCCAATCTCTACCTCGAAGGCTCTGACCAGCATCGCGGCTGGTTCCAGTCCTCGCT